>VGYC01000076.1 GCA_016873095.1 Planctomycetota bacterium
TGTCCGGCTTCTTCAAATCTGCAATCTGCAATCTCAAATCTGCAATCGCGGCCGCCAGCGTCACGCCATCGATGAACTGCATCGCATAGAAGTGCGTGCCGCGCTCGCAGCCGACGTAGTGCACCGGCACCATGTTGGTGTGATGCAGCTGGGCGGCAGCCTGGGCTTCATTCTTGAAGCGTTGCAATTGCCGTGGGTCAAGGGTGGCGGCGAAGGGGAGGACCTTCAAGGCCACGCGCCGGTTGAGCGAGACCTGCTCGGCCTCGTAGACGACGCCCATGCCGCCGCGGCCGACCTCGCGGATGATGCGGAAGTCGCCGAGGAGTCCCACATGGTAGTCATCGGTTGCGGCCATGCCCGAGCGATCGGCTGCCGACAGGCGCATGAACTGCAGGGCGGTGAGCACATTGCGGATCACGCCGGCGTGCTGGGGATGACGCTGGGCGTATTCGTCGATGGCGGGCTGCTCGCCGCGCTCGAGGCGGTTGCCGAACTCGTCGGCAAGCTGGGCGACGAGGGATTCCAGGGATTGATTGTCGGCGGCGGGAATGTGGGTCATGGCGTGGGCTCCAGGAGGCCGTGCTCGGTCAGCAGTTTCTGCAGGCGTAGCAAGGCCCGTCCGTAACGTTTGCGTGCCGCCGCCGGGGCGATCTCCAGCGCGGCCGCCACTTCCTCGTAGGCCAGGCCCTCAAAGTTGCGCATCAGCAGGATGTCGCGATCCGCTTCGGGCAGTCGCGCCAGGGCCTGGTTCACTTGCCGGGCCAGTTCGCGGCGCGACAGCTGCTGGCTGGGGCTCGAACCGGACCGCAGCAGCTGCTGGGCGAGCAGGAGCGACGAGCCTTGCGGCAGGTGCACCTCGCGGCGCGGCGAGCGCTTGGCGGCGTCATGGTGCTCGCGCAGCTTGACCAGGCACTCGTACGCGGTCTTGCGCAGCCAGACGCGAAAGGGCATCGGCTGCCGCCGCAGGAAATCGCCCAGCCGGCGCAAGGCCTCCCGCTGGGTTTCCTGCACGACATCGGAAAGATCCAGACGGCCCCGTAGCCTCGGGTCCAGTCGCAGCCCGACGACCTGCCGCACAAACGGCCGGTAGAGGGCAAACAGCCGTTCGAAGGCCTGTCGATCCCCGTCGCGCGCCTGTTCAAGCAGGCGCTCGGTCTCCCCGGCATCGGGCAGGAGCGTGCCCATCCACGTCCCTCCCAGTACTTACCGCGGAAAGACGAGAGAATGTGACCGCGCTTGCCGAGAAAATGTTAGCCGTTCGGCCAAAGGGCTGCGTGAGAACTGGTTCATGGGCGTCCTGGGCTAAAGAGGTCGAAAAATGATCGGAAGTGGTGAAATTCTAGCCAGCAAGGCGCGGCAAGTCCAGGATTCGTCCAGAGGATTATGCGCCGAGGGGGTGTGTGTCCCTTTCTGGACGAATCCTGGACGAATCTTGCCGCCGCCACACCGGCGCCCGGCGTGATCCTGAGGCCGTGGGGGGACGACCGGCGGAGAAGACGGCGTTCCGACATCGCCAGCTTTACAGGGTTTTCATGCGTTCCTGTACCAGGACGCTGAGCTGCTTGAAGCGCGGATGATCCGAGGCGCCGAGCCATTCAAAGACGGTGGTCTCGCTGGTGGTGATGATGGCGTTGGCTTTTTCGAGGCGGCGCAGCGCTTGCTCGTGATCGACGGTGTAGCGGCTGCCGACGGCGTCCACCGGGATGTAGACGCGGAAGTCCCTGGCAAGCAGATCGAGCGCGGTGTGCATGACACAGACATGCGTCTCGATGCCGGCAAGGACGACCTTGGTCCGTGCGGCACGCTGCAGGTTGTCCACCAGGCCAGGCACGGCGCAACAGCTGAAGGCGACCTTGTCGGGCCGCTGCGACAGCCGGCCGGCCAGCTCGGGAACGGTCGGACCGAGTCCTTTGGGATACTGCTCGGTGGCCGTCACCGGCACATCGAGCAGCTTGGCGGCGTCGATGAGAAAGGCGATGTTCTTGACCATCGTCGCCGCTGCGTGGATCCTGGGGAGCAATTTCTCCTGGACGTCGATGACGAGCAGGCTGCTATCGCCGAGTGTCAACTTGGTCGGATGCGACATGAGCGGTCTCCGGGTATCCCCAAAGCGTTGATGTATCGCGAGGCTGCGCAGGCGTCAACAACAGTGGTTTTGCGCTGTACGGCGATAGGTTGCCGGCAGTAGAATGACGCTGCAGCGAAGCCGACCACAAGCGAGGTGATCCATGACAGGCACACGCCGCTCCTTTCTGGGCGCCAGCGCCGCCGTTGCCGCCGGCGCGACGTCCGCGACCCATGCCGCGCAGGACGATGAGTCGCGCCTGGGTCGGACGCCGCAGACGCGTTTTGCCGTCAACGTGGAGATGTGGTTTCGCAAGCTGCCGTTCATGCGGCGACTGGAGGAGGCGGCCCGGCTGGGTTTCCCGGCGGTGGAATTCTGGCCTTGGCAGAACAAGGACATCCCCGCCGTCGCCGCCGCCTGCAAGAAGCTGAAGCTCGATATCGCCCAGTTCACGGCCTGGGGCTTCCGTCCCGGTCTCAACGAGACCAAGAACCATGCACGTTTCTTGAAGGACCTCGAGGCCGGCTGCAAGGTGGCGCGGCAGCTCAATTGCCGGAACATGTGCGTCGTGGCCGGCGACGACGTGGCCGGAATGACGCAAGCACAGATGCATCAGAACGTCATTGCCGGCCTGCGCAAGGGCGCTCCGATTGCCGAGAAGCACGGCATCACGCTCATCCTCGAGCCCATGAACATCCGCGTCGATCACAAGGGGCACTGTCTTTTTGGCAGCGAGCCGACGGTGCGCATCCTCAAGGCGGTCAACTCGCGGCACGTGAAGATGCTTGCCGACCTGTACCACTTGCAGATCACGGAGGGCGACCTGTGCGGGCACCTGCGCGAGAACATCGACCTCATCGGCTACGTGCAGATCGCCGACCACCCCGGCCGGCACGAACCCGGCACCGGCGAGATCGCCTACACGCGCGTCTTCCAGGAACTGGCGAAGCTCGGCTATCGCGGCTACGTCGGCCTGGAATGCACGCCGCGCAAGACGGATGTCGAGGCGGCCCGGGCGGTGAACCGGGCGGACCAGTGGTGAGGAGCAACCAGGTCCCGAATGCTTGCGAATTCCGCCACGACTCGCTCACGCCTTGTTGATCTTCACGACGATGCAGGTGATGTTGTCGCCGAAACCTTCTGGCTCCTTGAGCGAGGGCAGACGCTGGACAAGATCGGCGGCGTCGCACAGTTGCATGGCGAGGGTTTCGGCGGGGAGATGTGCCCGGCTGCGGATGATCTCGGCCATCTGCTCCGGCTCCAGGTAAGCGCCTTCCTCGATCAGGCCATCGCTGCATAACACGATCACGTCGCCGGGAAGGAGCGTCCAGCGCGACAGCGTCGGCTCGAAGTAGTCTTCCAGGACGGCGAGCGAGCCATCGGCCGCGACCGTGCAACCGCCCACGCAATCGCGCAGGCCGCGAGCCATGATGCCGAGCGAGCGGACTTCCTCGGGCGGCACGCGTGCCGCGAGCAGTTCGTTGCCCAGGTCGCCATCCACGGTGAGTTGCTCCACCGTGTTGCCGTCGATGAGGTAGGCCCGGCTGTCGCCGACATTGGCCAGCGTGAGCGTGTTGCCCTCGATCCAGCCCGCCAGCAATGTGGTGCCCATCAGGTCCATGCCCTGTTCGAGCTGCCGGCGGTAGCCATTCTCGATGGCCCAGGCGAGGAGATTCTCGGCTCCGCGGCGGCAGAGATCGCCGATGCGGGAGGCGAAGGACTCCGCGGTGGTCCGGGCGTCGAATTCGTTTTCCAGCATCAGACAAGTTACCAGGCTGGCGATGGCGCCGCTGCCGACTTCGCAGGTGGTGATGCCGTCGGCGACCGTGAGCAATGCGCGCTCCGGCTGATGGAAGGAGCGCACGAGCATATGGTCTTCGTTGTCGCGATCGAGAGCGAGCTTGGCACGGCCGGTGCGCGTATGGCCGCCAACCTCCCAGGCGACCGGCGTGCGCGAGGCGGCGCGTTGCACATTGCGGCGCAGGGCTTTTTCCATTGCATCGCTGAACGCGCCGGGTGACGGAAAGCGATGCCGCGGATCGAAAGCCAGCCCGCGAGCGATGGCGCCTGCCACTCCAGGAGGCAAGTCGCGGCGGTAGTTACGCAGCGGGGGTATGGCGTGGGAGAACGCCTCCAGCCCGTTGCCTGTGAAACCGTCCGGCAACAGGCCTGCCAGCCAGTAGTAAGCGAAGAGGGCCAGGTGATAGACGTCGGTGGCCGGGCCGATGTCCTGGGCCTGAAATCGGGAAACCTCCGGGGGTGCGAAGACGGCCAGGGCCGGCAGCTGGGGCGGAAGCCGCCGGGCGGGATAAACTTCGAGATCGAGATTCGTGAAGCGCAGCGACGCGCCGATCGGCGTATCACTGCCTTCGATCCATTCCATTTCGCGCGGATCGAAGGTAAGCCAGGCGAGCTGTTGCTCGTGCAGTGACTCGAGTTCGCCAGCGAGAACCTTCAGGAACCGACACAGATCGCGCAGGTCATCCAGCGGATTCTCTGGGACGGTCGCTTCCCATGGCCTGGCCGGGACGCCGCGGACCTCGGCCAGCACCCAGGCGCCTCTGGCTTCTTCCACGACCTGAATGGGCGGCAAGGCCGAGGCGGAACGAGTGCGACGGTCCATGATAGCATCGCGCGTCCGTTCCCACACGGTCCCGGGGAGCCAGTGGGCTCGCCAGCTGCCGAGCCGCCCGACGATCTGCACAGCCAATTCTGGCGCTTCGAGGAGTCGCGATTCTTCTGGCGTGAGCGCAACCGGATCCTCGCCGGGCAAAGGGCAGAAGGTCGGCGGCGCGGCATCGGCGGGCGGCGACAGATCCGCGTTGCAATGGTCGCAGAACTCCGCATCCTGCGCAAAGCTGCCACACGCCGGACAGGTCACGCCCATCAGCAATCCTCTGTTCCGCTTCGAGGCCGATCATGGACGAGTTGGTGTCCATGATAAGAGGTTGTGGCACCGATCACAACTTCCCGCGCGGGACTGGAGTCCTCTCGCGGCCTGGACATCTCGGCGAATGGAGCAAACAAGTATGGGTGCCAGCTACCGCTCAGCCGGCTTGCTCAAAAGGGTGGCGTGTGACGGGAAAAAAAACGCAGCGGTTGCGGCCGGTGATCTTGGCTTCGGCCAGGGCAGCCGCCGCGATGTGCTTCATCTGCTCGTAGTAGGCCGTCACGCCGGCGTCAGCGACAGCAAACCCAAGACTGACACGCACCGAGATTGGCTCGTCGTTGTATGAGAATCCAGTCTTCTCGATCGTGGTGCGGATGCGCTCGCCGAGAACGACGGCGCCTTCCATCGTGGTCTCGGGCGCGATGACCAGGAATTCCTCGCCGCCGATGCGGCCCAGGAGGTCCACGGTTCGCAGCGAGCCCAGGAGAGCCTTGCCCAGATCGACCAAGACCTTATCGCCGCCGGGCAGCAGGTAGCGTTCGTTGATTTCCTTGAAGTGATCCACATCCACCAGGCCGACGGCCAGCGCGCCGGGAGAGCGCTCGCGGCGACGCAACTCGCGCTCTGCCAGCCGATCCATGGCCCGGCGATTCGGCAGGCTGGTGAGCGGGTCGGTCAGGGCCAGCTTTTCGAGCATCTTGTTCTTCTGTTTCAGCTCGTGATTGGCCTCCTCCAGCTCGCGGGTTCGCTGGGCCACGCGATTCTCCAGTTCGGCGTTCAGCTGGCGAAGCTCCTGTAACAGTTGCTCGTGGCTGCGCTCGAGGAAATGTGTACGCGCCGCGTCATGGAGGGTGCCGATCAGCTCTTCGGGGCGCCACGGCTTGAACAGATAGCGGAAAACCTGGCCACGATTGATGGCCTCCACGGCTTCTTCCAGTTCGGCGAAGCCGGTCATGAGCAGGCGGACGGTCTTGGGATGATGCTCGCGGACCCATTCGAGGAACTGCACGCCCGTGACGCGCGGCATTTTTTGGTCGGTGAGCACCAGATCGATGTCGCGTTCGGCAAACAGTTGCTTCGCCGTCGCGGCGGAATCCGCGGTCAGGACCTCAAATTCAGGGGTCAAAAGTGTAGCAAGGGTGGAGAGGATGTATGGCTCATCATCCACGACCAGTAGCGAACACTTGTATTTGCCCACACTATGCCTCGTGCGCACACGTACCTTTACCGCCAGGATGCTGGTTGGGGTAATAAACGAGCAGTTAATCCATCCTGCTCAACATATACCTCAAAATCCGCAGAAAGCCAGTGCCTTGCAGGAAAGTTTGGCACGGAAAGATCCCGCGTCCTGAGATTCCGCCGCGATCAATGAATTCTGGCTCACAAAAAACCGCTTTTCACGCTAGCAATCGGTTTTTCCGCCCGGTAGACTAGGGAAGCTGACCTGCCTAGCTTCAGAACCTACCTTCGGGCACGACAAGCAAACTGACCCATCGACGATCCTTGCCGACGGCCGGGGTCGAGGTAGCCATGAGACGAGCGCTGTACGTTACACTGGTACTGCTATTGCTGGCATCCGGGGGGCTGGGAGTCTGGTACTGGCAAGCGCAAGCCTCGCCCAGAACGATCTTTCGAACAGCCGCGGCCGAGCGCGGGCCCTTCCTCGCAGTCATCGCAGCCACCGGGCCGATCCAGCCCGAAGAGGTCATCGACGTCGGTGCCCAGGTCGCCGGTCGCATCGAACGCTTTGGCATCGATCCACGCAGTCTCCAGCAGACAGCCTGGTTATCCGCACTCACCGGCTTCCCGAGCGGCAATGGCCTGGGCGGCGTGCTGCTGGGCGGCTTGATCATGCCCAAGCCAATCGATTACCGCTCACCTGTCGAGGAAGGCACCATCCTCGCGCAAATCGACCCAGTGCTGTATCAGTCGCGTGTTGACCGCTCGCGTGCCGACTTGCAGCGGGCCCAGGCCGATCTCCTGCAGATGCAAGCAAAGCTGACGCAGGCGGAACGCGACTGGGCGCGGGCTCAGGACCTGTACAATCGCAAAGCGATTTCCCAGTCCGACCACGACCTGGCTCGTGCCAGTTATGACACGGCTGTTTCGAACCTGGGCGTGGGCAAGGCGGCCATTGCACAGGCCCACGCCGTTCTGCAAGAAGCCGACACGAACCTCGGCTACACGACCATTCGCTCCCCCGTGAAGGGCGTCATCATCGAGCGCCGCGTCAATGTCGGCCAGACGGTCGTTGCCAGCCTCAACGCCCCGAGCCTTTTTCTCATCGCCAAGGACATCAAGCGGTTACAGATCTGGGCATCGGTGAACGAGGCGGATATTGGCCATATCAAGCCCGGGCAGGCTGTTCGCTTCAACGTCGATGCCTTTCCCCAGGACGAATTCGTCGGCCAGGTGAACAAGGATCAGCCGCGGCTCAATGCCAACATGAATCAAAACGTGGTCACCTACACGGTCGTGGTCAACACCGACAACGCCCATGGACGGCTGTTGCCGTACATGACTGCCAACGTCAAGTTTCTGGCGCATCAGCAAGATAATGCTCTGCTGGTTACCAATGCGGCACTGCGCTGGCGGCCCAAGATGAACCAGGTGGCTCCGGACGCGCGCAAGGCCTACGCTCGCTCCGGCAAGCAGAATCGCTCGTCGCCGAGAATGGTCAAGTCTGCCGCAGAACGCGAACGCCATGATATGGGAACTGTCTGGATCGTGGATGACGGCTTCGTCCGGCCGATCCGCGTCGCCATCGGTATGAGCGACGGCGCCATGACACAAGTCCTGGGCGGCGATCTGCGTGAAGGCATGGAACTCGTCGTCGGCGAGGACCGCGTCGAGGCGGCCGGCGACGAGCACAATCCGTTCTCGGTAAAGATGTTCGGAGGCAAGAAGTAGTTTTCAGTGTCCAGACAAGCACAGAACACTGAACACTGAACACTGAACACCGGCATGGAACTCATCAAGCTCAAGAACCTGTGCAAGACCTACCGCCTCGGCGAGATCGAGGTGCCTGTGCTCAAAGGCGTGTCGCTGATGATCCGCCGCGGCGAGATGGTGGCGCTCATGGGCACGTCGGGCTCCGGCAAGTCCACGCTCATGAACATTCTCGGTTGCCTGGACCGGCCCACGTCCGGGCAGTACTGGCTCGACGGCCAAGAAGTGGGGCAGCTGTCAGCCGATGACCGGGCCATGGTCCGCAACCGCAAGATCGGCTTTGTCTTTCAGAACTTCAACCTGTTGACCCGGACCAGCGCGCTGGAGAATGTCATGATGCCGCTGGCCTACACGGCCGGGCATCTGAACGAGCGTGAATGCCGCGAGCGGGCCCAGGCGTTGCTTGAACGCGTTGGGCTTGCCAGCCGGCTTGATCATCACCCCTCGCAGCTGTCCGGCGGGCAGCAGCAACGCGTGGCCATTGCCCGCGCGCTGGTCAATAACCCGCCGCTGCTGTTCGCGGATGAACCGACCGGCAATCTCGACTCGGCCACCAGCGAGGACATCCTCAAGATGTTCCAGATCCTCAACGAGGAAGAAGGCATCACCATCATCCTGGTGACGCATGAACTGGACGTTGCCAGGCATGCGCGCCGCATTGTGCGCATCCGCGACGGCCTAATCGAGGACGGCTCTGTCGAGGCTGACACAGGCAAGAAAACCGTGCACATGGCGGTGTCGCAATGAAGCAGTTGCTCCGCACCTTGAGGATGGCGCTGAACGCTTTGCGCCGCAACGTCATGCGCAGCGCCTTGACGACCCTGGGCATCGTCATCGGCGTGGCGGCCGTGATCGCCATGACGGAGATCGGTCAGGGGACCAGCGCTTCGGTCGAGCGCGCCATCAAGAGCATGGGAGCCAACAACCTGCTCATTCAGCCAGGCAGTGCCTCCAGCGGCGGCGTCACGTTCGGCAGCGGCAGCGTCGTCACCCTAACGCCGATGGACGGCGAAGCCATGAAGCGCGAATGTCCCGCTCTCGCCGCCGTTGCTCCCATCGTCCGCGCACGTGTGCAGGTCGTGTCCGGCAATCGAAACTGGGTCCCGCTCTACATCTACGGCACCACCCCAACCTTCCTCGAAGTCCGCGAATGGGAGGACCTGGAGGAAGGCGAGAACTTCACCGATCGCGACGTCAGCAACGGCAACCGCGTCTGTCTCCTAGGTAAGACGGTCGTCAGGGAACTGTTCCAGGATGAATCGCCCGTGGGCAAGGAAGTACGTATCAACAATGTCTCGTTCAAGGTCATCGGCGTGCTGAGCCGCCGAGGCGCCAACATGATGGGGTTGGACCAGGATGACATGCTTCTGGCTCCGTGGACTGCGATCAAGTATCGTGTCAGTGGCGCCAGCCTGGCCAGCGTCAACCAGAGCGCTACTGTGGTTCAGGATCCGTCCCAGAAGGTCAACACGCTCAGCCAGCTTTACCCGTCGCAAAACGTCAGCCTCTATCCGGTGCCGTCAGCGTCGCAGATCGCCAACAACCCGCAGCCGGTTCGCTTCGTCAACGTCGATCAGATTCTGTGCCGGGCAACCTCGGGCGAGGACATTCCACTGGCGATCGAGCAGATCACGGAGTTGCTTCATGAGCGGCATCGCATTCGCGACGGCCAGCCGGACGACTTCAACATCCGCGACATGACCGAGATCAGCCGCACACAGCGGACGACGTCGAATCTGATCACGCGGTTGATCCTGATCGTCGCGCTCGTGTCGCTGATGGTTGGCGGCGTAGGCATCATGAACATCATGCTGGTCTCGGTGACGGAACGGACGCGCGAGATTGGCCTGCGCATGGCCGTGGGGGCACGGGCGCGGGACATCCTGCGGCAATTCCTGGCCGAGGCGATCGTGCTGTGCATGCTGGGTGGACTGATGGGCATCATCCTCGGCCGCGGCGTCGCCATCATGGTCCGCAAGTTCCTCAACTGGCCGACCGAGATTTCGCTGCTGGCCATCATCGGTGCCGTCGGTGTTTCCGCGGCCGTTGGCGTCATCTTCGGCTACTATCCGGCATGGAAAGCGTCGCGGCTCGATCCAATCGAGGCGCTCCGTTATGAATAGGTCGGCGACCTGCCCTACGTAAGTGTCTCGTCACTTTAGCCTAACAGCGTTCAGTCGCTACAAGCCCAATAGCCACCTTTTGTTGCAAATCGGGTGTCCATTCGCACCTCGACAGCCATGCCCCTGTATTCTTTTGGCCGAACCCCGCCAGTCAACCCATAATTCGCCTGCAGCTTGGCAGAAGTCGATGGGCAACGACAGTTGGCCTGCAATTCAGCATTGCGTTGCTCCCAGCGGCTGCGGAACTGTCTGGCCATAACCGATGAACAGGACATAACTTGTGGCACAGTGGCTGTCGCGATCTGCAGCCGAATCAAAAAAAATCAAAAAAATCGTCAAAGTCATGTCCGATTTGAGCATGAAATTTCGATTGCCTATATAGAGGGCTCTTCGGCCGTCAGACTGCCAAATTCCAATGGGGGGGACATTGACGATGTTCGGACTTTTTTTCAAGCGCCGCGGCAACCGGCCGGTTTCGCAAACTCGATCCGTCGTGCGGGCACGCACTGTTCGCCCCTGGCTTGAAATGCTTGAGGCGCGGGACTGCCCGGCGGCCCCGCAGATCACCAATTTCCAGGCAACTGTTCTTCCAGGGCATCAGGTGCGCCTCACCGGCATGGTGGTTGCCAATCAGCCTGCGACCGTGAACGTCAATTTCAGCGGCACCGTCTCGGGTAGCACGACGCCGAACGCAACGGGTTACTTCAGCTTCACGACGGGAACAGCCAGCCTGGGAACGGTTTATGCCGTGGGCATTGACCAGCAGCAGCAGTCGTCGAATACCGCCCAGTCCAGCGTCGCCGTGGCGCCTCCCACCCTCACTCTGAACATAACTTACATGACTCAGCGAACCGTGACGCTGAGCGGTACGGTCAGCAGCATTGACGCCGGTGGTCGGACCGTCACTTTCTCCGGAGTCGCCACGGGATCCGCCGTGACCACGAGCAACGGCATGTTCAGCTACACCACACAGGCCTCGGCGCTGGGCAACATCCAGGCAGTCACAACCGATTTGTGGGGCCAGACGTCCAGTTCCGTGCAGGTTACGGTGGCCAGCAATGATCCATCGATCACCAATTTCGCCGCCGTGCACGGGATCGGCACTGTCTGGACCTTTCAGGGCCGCGTGATCGACGAAAGCGCGAGCGGTTTGACCATTACCTTTGCCGGCATACCTTCCCTCGCGAACCGCACGACGACGGTCGGCCAGGACGGCTGGTTCTACCTGACGATCGAACTGCAAGAAGGCGAGGAAGGAGTGGTAACCGCCGAGACGATTGACTGGTGGGGACTGGAATCGAACGAAGCGCAAACCACGGTGTTCATTTGATGAAACACCAAGTCAGTGTCATGCCTCATTCCCAGGAGTCGACCAAGGAAAAAAGATGTACACAGAACTAGCCCAGGCGATCCAGCAAGGCGACCACGTGGCGGAGACCCGGTTTCGCGGCGCCCTCGAACCAGAGTTGATGCGCATCGTGCGTCGCGCGTTGAATGCCGGCGGCGGATCGTCTCATCTCGATCAGCGCATTCTTGCGGAGGCCCACCTGGGATTCTGGGAACTCCATTCCGAACCGCAAGCGCGCGAGGCGGTGATCCGGCAAGTGGCCGTACGCATGTGCCGCAACATACTCAAACGCTTGCAGACGCGGCCGACCGAGCGCCCCGGCCGGGATAACGCGATGGGTGACGAATCATGTGCCATGACCGCGACTCTCCTGGCGGGGACCTGAGAGGCGAACTTGCTAGATCGGCGCCACAACAAAGAGCAATTGCTCGATGATCTTGAATCGCTAATGCATGATGTGGGCGAACTATCGCTGAGACAGGACGAGCAGCGGCCGGAGGCCGCCGCGCTCAAGACGGCTCAGGAGCGCTTGCAGTACGTTCTTGTCTCGAGCCCAGCCATCATCTACTTGCTCAAGCTCGACGACGGCCAGGAGGTTGTCGCCTCGTGGGTCAGCGACAACGTCGGCGCCTTGCTCGGCTGCCGCCCCCCGGTCGAGGGTTACCTGCAGTGGTGGCTGGAAAACTTGCATCCGGATGATCGGCCCGGCGCTGAAACGAAGATCGCCAACCTGATCAAGCAAGATCAACTCGTCAGCGAGTATCGTTTTCGCCACGCCAGCGGCAACTATCTGTGGATTCGCGACGAGGCTCGACTGATTCGCGATGCGGCGGGCCGCCCGCTGGAATGCGTCGGCTCCTGGAGCGACATCACCGAGCGCAAGCAGCTTGAAGAACAGTTCCGCCATGCCCAGAAGTTGGAGGCGGTGGGTCGACTCGCCGGCGGCGTGGCACACGACTTCAATAACTTGCTGACGGTGATTGCTGGCTACACCGAGATCATTCTGAGCACCCTGCACGAAGGTGATCCACTGCGCGATCACGTCAAGCAGATTCACAGAGCCGGCGAACGCGCCGCCGGCCTGACCCGGCAGTTGCTGGCGTTCAGTAGAAAGCAAATCCTCGTGCCGGTGGCTCTGGATCTCAATTCCTTGCTCGGCGACATCGAGAAGATGCTCGGCCGGCTGATCGGCGAGGATGTCGAATTGGTGGTTCACCTCGCCCCGGGTCTGTGGGCCGTCCGAGTCGACGTTGGACAGTTTGAGCAGGTTGTCATGAACCTGGCCGTCAATGCCCGGGATGCCATGCCGCAAGGGGGCAAGCTGACCATCGAGACCGCCAACGTCGTTCTCGATGAGGCCTACGTCCGGCTGAATCCGGAGGCGCGTGTGGGCCCGCACGTCCTGCTGGCCATCAGTGATAACGGCTGCGGCATGGATGCGACCACGAAGGCCCGCATCTTTGAGCCGTTCTTCACGACCAAGGGGCCGGAGAAAGGCACCGGACTTGGTCTGGCCACCGTCTTCGGCATCGTCAAGCAGAGCGGCGGGCACCTCGAGGTGCACAGCGAACTCGGAATTGGTTCGACCTTCAAGATCTATCTGCCGCGCCACATCGAAGGAGCCGTCGCCGGCAAGTCCGTTGCGGGACTCAAGGTAGCGCCGCGCGGGACCGAAACCGTCTTGCTGGTCGAGGATGAAGATGAAGTGAGGCTCCTCGTCCGTCTCGTACTGGAACGCAACGGCTACAAGGTTCTGGAAGCACGCAATCCCGGGCAAGCCTTGTTGGTCTGCGAACAATACGAAAAGACCATTCACCTGCTGGTGACCGATGTGGTCATGCCGGATATGAACGGCCGGCAACTCGCCGAACGATTGCTGCCCATGCGGGCCGGCATGAAAGTGCTCTACCTGTCCGGCTATACCGATGACGCCGTCGTGCGCAACCGCGTACTCGATCAGGACACACCGTTTCTGCAAAAACCTTTCACCACCTACGCCTTGGCCATCAAGGTCCGTGAAGTGCTTGATCAGTGACGGCCAGCCAATTCTTCAGCCCCCAGCATTCTTGTCTCCGCGCCGCATGACAGCGCAAATGTGCCTGGCGAGATGGCCACGTCACGTTACAATGAGAGCAAAGCAGTTGCCCCGGGAACTCATGTTCATTGTCGAAATCATAACCCGCACGGGCAGAATTTGTGAGCGATTTCGCTCGTTCGCGCGTGCCAAGCGACGCATCGACCAGTTCCAGGACAAAGACCTGGTTGGCATTCCATTCATTTACCAGGAGTTGCCCGACGGCTCACAACGGCTGGTGCGTGAGGACGGCAAGCCCTTGCAGTGGCACCGCCACCCGGATGAGAGCCTGGCGAGTGACGAACCACTGCCGCTGGTGGAACCGAACCCGGAGAAGCCATGAATCCACGTCTGGCCTGGCGATTTCTGGTGCCCATGGTGGCGGTGAGTCTGTTGCTGCTGGCGATCGGCGTGGTGGCGGCATGGTCCATGCATCGGCTGCAAAGCGAGGTTTCGGAGATCCTGGCGGCGCACGTGGGCAGCGTCCGCGCGGCCGGCGAGTTCGAGATCAGCATGCGTGAGACCCGCAAGCATCTCAGCTACTGCCTGCTCACCGGTGACCGCGCACACTTGCGGCACATTCCGGAGCTGCGCGCGCAGACCGACTACTGGTTGACCGAAGCGGAACGGCTCGCGACCACTCCGAAGGAGGCATCGCTGACGAGGCGTATTCGCCAGGGGTACGAACAGTTTTGCGAGCAGCTTGCCGAGATCTCGGAAAGCCGATCCACACCGGTGTCCCCGCGCAAGGTTCTTGACGAAATCCACGACGGACTGATGAAGGAGATTCTCAAGCCGGCGCACGACTATCTGGAACTCAACGAGGAGACGGCGGTGGCCGCCAGCAAGGAGAACCAGAGGATGACGCAGCGGATGTCGCTGGTGCTGCTGCTGCTGGGCAGCACGGGCTCGCTGGCCGGTTTGCTGGCCGGCTTCGCCATTGCCCGGGGCATTCGCCAGTCGCTGGTGCAGCTCAGCTTGCCTCTGGGGGACGCGGCCGGCAAGCTCAAGGAAGTCGTGGGTCCGATCACCTTTTCGACGCGCGGCGGCTTCAAGGACCTGGAGAGAATCCTGCGCACCGTGGCCGAGCACGTCGGCACCGTGGTCAGACGCCTGCAAGAAAGCCAGCGCGAGATCCTGCGCTCCGAGCAGCTGGCGGCGGTCGGACAGATGGCAGCCGGCATGGCCCACGAACTGCGTAACCCCCTGATGGCCATGAAGCTGCTCGTGCAGGCCGCCGCCGAGCGTGGCCTGAGGGATCGCGATCTCACCGTACTGGAGGATGAAATCTTGCGCCTGGAGAATCTGGTGCAAAGTTTCTTGAATTACGCGCGGCCCCCCCAGATCGAGAAACGACCGGTCAATCTGGTGGACTTGATCCGCCAGAAACTCGTGCTGGTGGCCAGCACCGCTGAGCCGCGCGGCATTCACATCGACGTGGAATGGCCGACCGTCCCGGTCATCGTCGAGGCCGACCTGGGACAGATGCGGCAGGTCTTGCTCAATTTGCTGCTGAACGCCGTGGATGCCATCGAGCCGCCAGGCGGGCGTGTGATCATCAGGATCCGAGACGATCGGCACAGTGGCACAGCGCCGTCCGGAGTCGCGATCGAAGTCGAGGACACCGGCCGGGGCCTGCCCCTCGACCTGGGCGCACGCATTTTCGAGCCGTTCGTCAGTTCCCGTGAAACCGGGCTGGGACTGGGGCTGTCGATTTGCAAGCGCATCATGGAGGCCCATGGCGGCAAGATCAGCGCTTGCAGCTTGCCGCAAGGCGGGGCGCGTTTCACGGTCTGGTTGCCCGCTGCCGTGGCGAGCGATTCGAGCCATTCCGAGGAGCCGTCGCGTGAGGTGACCGATGTCGAAGTTGCTGGTCGTCGATGACGAGGCCAACGTCCGTTATTCACTGGAGCGCAGCCTCGAGTCGGATCGATTGCAGATCGTGACGGCGGGGACGGCGCTCAAGGGCATCGAGCTTGTGCGCCGCGAGAAGCCGGATGCGGTCATCCTGGACATTCGCTTGCCCGACCTGTCCGGACTGGATGCCTTCAACCAAATTCGCGAGATCGATCCGCGCTTGCCGGTGATCGTGATCACGGCGTTCGCGACCACGGACACGGCCATCGAGGCCATGAAGCGCGGCGCCTTCGAGTATCTGGTCAAGCCTGTGGACTTATCGCAGCTTAGAGAAGTGGTGGACAAGGCTGTTGAACTGAGCCGCTGGCGGCACGTGCCGGCGGTCTTCGAGGCCGAGCCGCTTGCCGGCGGCGAACGCATCGTCGGCCAGGCCGCGGCGATGCAGGAGGTTTACAAGGCCGTCGGCCGCGTCGCGCCGCAGGACATCAACGTCTTGATTCTCGGCGAGACCGGCACCGGCAAGGAACTGGTGGCGCGGGCGATCTTTCACCACAGCCGCCGTCACGACAAGCCTTACCTGGCGATCAATTGCGCAGCGATACCGGAAACGTTGCTGGAAAGCGAGATGTTCGGCCACGAGCGCGGTGCCTTCACCAGCGCCGACCGCCGACGCATCGGCAAATTCGAGCAAGCCAACGGTGGCACGATTTTCCTCGACGAGATTGGCGACATGTCCAGTGGCGTGCAGTCGAAGGTGCTGCGACTTCTGCAGGAGCAGCAGTTCGAGCGCATTGGCGGCAACGAGACGCTTCGGACCGACGTGCGCATCATCGCTGCCACCAACCAGGACCTCGAATCTCAGGTCGCCGACGGCAAGTTCCGCAAGGACCTGTATTATCGTTTGCACGATTTCACCATTCGCTTGCCCCGGCTGCAAGATCGCCTGGAAGACTTGCCTCTGCTCGTGGAGCATTTCATCAAGGTATTCAATCAAGACCTGGGCAAGGAGGTGCGGTCGGCAACGCCGGAGGCGATGAAACTCCTGGAAAGCCATGAATGGCCCGGCAACGTGCGCGAACTCCAGAGCGCTATCAAGTATGCGTTGCTTCATGCCAGCGGCGGCGTGCTGGGCGCGGATTCCTTGCCGGACACCGTCAACCCTGCACGAAACCATGCGGCGACGCCGGCGGTTGCCGATACACTGGACCTCGTGCAACTGATTCGTCAGCTGCTGGCGGCGGGCGAGTCCGATGTGTACCACAAGCTGGTGCTGGCCGCGGATCGCGTCGCACTCACAGAAGTGCTGCGCCATGCCAAGGGGAGCCAGGTCCAGGCCAGCGAGATTCTGGGCATCTCTCGGACAACGTTGCGCGCGAAGATGCGGGCAGCTGGGTTAGCTGTCGAAAAACACCTCTTGCCAGATTCTGGCCAGGCGGAACAGAAACTGGACATCTCTTGATGTGGCGTTTGGGCATGGCATTGCCTAAATCTCTTTTGCTCTAATAGATGCGCTGCGATTGGCGTCAAGGTCCTCGGCTTCTTGAAGTATCGGCATGCCGTTTGCACTTGGCGGAAGTTGCCGTTTCGTCACTCGATCGGTCGAATTGGGCAACTCACTGGATCGGGAGGCGGAGCGGCTTTTTTCGGCCTTTCGCGTCTTCTCTCCCTGCGGCCGAATGCGAGGAATTTGTCCAATGAATGTGACATCGCCGAGTATTCCGAGTCTCGCAAATCTCAAGGCGGATTTCCTGGCCTCGATTGTTGTGTTTCTCGTGGCGCTGCCGTTGTGCATGGGAATGGCCATCGCCTCGGGATTGCCGCCGGCATCAGGGCTGATCACCGGCATCATCGGCGGCTTGTTTCTCGGCATGATCGGCGGGAGTCCCTTGCAGGTCAGCGGGCCGGCCGCCGGATTGACGGTCATCGTCTTCGAACTCGTGCGTAACGGCGTCGCAACGATTGGCTTGATCGTGCTGCTGGCGGGCGTGATGCAGATGGCCGCCGGCATTCTGCGCCTGGGGCAATGGTTCCGGGCCGTATCTCCGGCGGTGATTCACGGAATGCTGGCCGGCATCGGCGTGCTGATCGTCGCCAGTCAGTTCCACGTCATGGTCGATGACATTCCCAAGGGAAGCGGGCTGGAAAACATCGTCTCGATACCGGATGCCGTGATCAAAGGTGTCTTTCCTCTGGACGATGAATCCAAGCATCACAAGGCGGCCATGATCGGCGTCTTGACCATACTGGTCATCGTGTTGTGGAAGGCGCTGGCCCCCCTCAGGCTGCAAGTGATCCCGGCCCCATTGGTGGGCGTCGTGGTCGGTACGGTCACGGCGGCGGTGAGCGGTTTCAGCGGCGGCAACAATGGCATTCTGTGCGTGACGCTCGGCGACAATCTGCTCAATTCAATCGCCTTGCCGACGCTGGATGGACTCGCCGCCGCGCTTTCCTGGCCTATCGTACTGGCGGCTGGTTCGCTGGCGCTGGTCGCCAGCGCGGAGACCCTGCTTTGCGCCACCGCCGTCGATCAAATGCATAACGGCCCGCGCACCCGCTATGACCGCGAACTGTTCGCCCAGGGCGCCGGCAACCTCGTATGCGGCGTGCTCGGCGGACTGCCCATGACCGGTGTCATCGTCCGTTCCGCTGCGAATGTTCAGGCCGGCGGTAAAACCCGGTTGTCCGCGATATTGCACGGCGTCTGGCTCCTGGCCTTCGTCATGGTGCTGCCGGGCGTGCTGGAATGGATACCCACTGCAAGCCTGGCCGCCATCCTCGTCTATACCGGCTACAAGCTCGTCAATCTGAGGATTCTTGATGCGCTGTGGCAGTACGGCAAGGGCGAGGCCTTCATTTACCTGGCCACCATCGTCGGCATCGTCACAACGAACTTGCTCACCGGTATCCTGATCGGCGTCGGTCTTTCCATCGCGAAGCTGTTGCACACGTTCTCTTCCCTGTCCCTGCGGCTGCAAGTGGATCCCGAGGCGAATCGAACGACGATGCTCATTCGCGGGGCGGCGACATTCATCCGCCTGCCCAAGTTAGCACGGGCCCTGGAATCGGTCCCCGCCACCTCCGAACTACACGTGCATTTCGAGGATCTGACATACATCGATCATGCCTGCCTGGACCTGGTGATGAACTGGGAAAAGCAACATGCGGCATCCGGCGGCACCCTGGTCATCGACTGGGATACGCTGCACGCCCGGTTTCGCCGTCCCGGCCGGCGAGCCCACGAGAATGGCCGGCAAAAATCCACGCTGAAGTTGCCGAAGTCGGTGGCGGGCCACTAGCAGGGGAAAGAAAACGATCGACAAGGTCATCCTCACAGCGACCTGTCCGGGTGATTATCGGTGGGAGGCCATGACTGATGACGGAGCGCCAGTGCCGAAAGAACAAGGGAGATGCGGAGTCAGCGATTTGCCAGGCCCTGATCCGTTTCGAGAAGGAGTACATGGGTCGCGGCCCTCTGGAGATACGTTCCTTCATCGTGGATGATATGGTGCTCGTGAGGCTCAAGGGAGTACTGACGCAGGCAGAGATCAAGCTAGCCGAGGTCGAGGAAGGCCCGCGTGGCCGGTACCTGCTCAAGCAGGTTCGCCAGGAACTGCTGGAGCGCGGCAGGCCGCTTCTCGAAGTTGCCATCCGCGACATTCTCGGCGTCGATGTGGTCAGTGTGCACACCGACATCAGTACCCGCACGGGCGAGCGCATCATTGTGTTTACGCTGGAGCGCCCGCCCACTCTGGAGAGCAGGCAATCAGTGACGATCGCCACGGCGGGCGAATAAGAGTTGCGACAATGAAGGCTGCCGCAAATCATGGTTGCGGCGAACGAGAATTGACGGACCGACGGTTTTCATCCATGAGACGATAGCTGCGTGCGAGAATGCGGGGAAAGACCAAGCCCCGGATTGACGCCGCCAGGAATATACCGTGCCCGAAGTCCTTTGAGATTCGATGCTCGAGGGAAAACAGGCCGGAAGCCACCGTGAACAGGTGGCTTTCGGCCATTTTTTTTGAGAGGAAGCTCGATGTCAAGCCTGTCCACTTGCCCTCGCGATCCCCGTGGCGTCGTCAGCGCGCGCAAGCTGAAAGCTGCCGAGCCCGTTCGCGACAGGGGCGGCCCCCGCGCCATGCTCATCACCTGCACCGACTCCCTCCTTGACGAGCATTTGCTGCCGCGGCTGCGTGACGAACCGCTGATGGTATGGCGCACCTCCGGGCACGTCGTGCCCCCTTATGGCGCCGGCCACGGCGACGCCGAGGAGGCCATCGATGACGCTGTCCGCAGATCAGGCGTTCGCGAGATCATCATGTGCGGACACCTGTCGTGTCACGCCCTGCAAACCCTCATGCACCATGAGTCGCACCAGTCGCACCAGTCGCACGAGTCGCACGAGTCGCACAAGGCCCATGGTGACTGCCTGCAATTCGCTCGTCCGGCGCAGCGCATCGCCGAGGACAAGTACGGTCGGTTGCCGCGCGAGCAACTCCTGCAAGCGATGATCGAAGAGAACGTATTCTTGCAGATGACGCACCTGCGCACTTACCCTGTCGTGCGTGACGGCCTGGCAAGGGGCACGCTCATGCTGCACAGTTGGATCTACGATCACGACACGGACGAGATCTATGGCTACGAGCCAGGCGAGAGCGCGTTGTTGCGGCGCATGCGCGGAAAGGGCCGGCCCAGCCGTCAACTCCTCCCCTACATCGACCCTTGCGAGATTTACCTGGCCTGAGCCGCAATGAAGCAAGCCGACGGAGAACATGGACGGAGCACATGGACGGAGGAGATAGATGAAGCAAGTCAATCCGAGCGCTCGGCTTCGTGGCACCTTGATACCGGACCTGTCTGCATCGCTGGTGGTGTTTCTCGTGGCGTTGCCGCTATGCCTGGGCATCGCCATCGCTTCTGGGGCGCCGCCCGTGGCCGGCATCCTGAGCGGCGTCATTGGCGGTCTGGTCGTCTCCAGTCTGGGCGGCAGTCCCATGCAAGTGAGTGGCCCGGCCAACAGCCTCATCGTGCTGGTGATGCTGGTCGTCCAGCAACACGGGCTGGGCATGCTGGGGGTCATCGTGCTCGCCGCTGGCGCCTTGCAGCTTGCCGCGGGACTGGCGCGCGTCGGTCAGATCTTTCGAGCCATTCCGCCGTCCATCGTCCATGGGCTGATGACTGGATTTGCGGTCATGATCTTCGCGGGCCAGTTTCACGTCATGCTCGACGACCTGCCGCGGACCACGACCGTTGACAACCTGCTGAGCATGCCGACGGCGATGTGGGAAGCACTCATCTTGCGCGACGGCTCGCACCGAGCCGCGGCCATCGGCGCCTTGACCGTGATCTTGCTTCTGTCCTGGAAGTCGCTGTCGCCGCGGCGGCTGGCCTTCTTGCCGGCGTCGCTGGTTGCAGTCGTGGTCGCCACTGTTGTCGCCGAGGTAGCCCGCCTGAACGTCGGCCGCGTGCAACTGCCGGAAAGCTTGCTCGACTCGGTTCACTGGCTTGATTACCAGCTATTGCCGCGCCTGGCGGAGTTGCCAGTGCTCGAGGTGGCCATGGTGATGGCGTTCCTGGCGAGCACGGAAACGCTGCTGAGCGCGACGGCTGTGGACCGCTTGCACCAGGGGCCGCGCACGGACTACGACCGCGAATTGGTGGCACAGGGAATTGGCAACATGACCTGCGGCCTAGTGGGCGCGGTTCCCCTCACCGGGGTCGTGATCCGCAGTGCCACGAATGTCGCCGCCGGCGCCCGCACCCGGCTGGCAGGAGTCATGCACGGTGTCTGGTTGTTGCTGCTCGTCGTGCTGGCGCCGTGGCTGCTGTCGCGCATCGCCACGGCCAGCCTGGCTGCCGTCCTCGTGGTTGCGGTCTTCAAGCTCATCGATGTGCGTGCCTTGCGCGAGCTCTGGCGGCAAGACCGGCGCGAAATCGCCATCTACGCGGTTACAGCCCTTGGCATCGTGTTGCTCGGCGTCCTGCCGGGCGTGTTGCTGGGTATCGGCCTGGCCATCGCCAAGTTGCTGCACACGCTCGGTCGGCTCAAGATCCGCACCGTGATCGACGAGAGTCGGCGGCGCACGACCTTACACCTTCGCGGCACGGCGACCTTCATGAGCCTGCCCAGGCTGGCCGCCGCCCTTGAGACCGTGCCGGTTGGCCACGAGTTGCACATCCACTTCGAGGAACTCAGCCTCATTGACCACGCCTGCCTCGATCTGCTGATGACGTGGGAAAAGCGGCACGAACCGGTGGGCAGCGCGCTGGTGCTGGACTGGGAAGACCTCGCCGCCCGCCTGAAGGCCCGCGCCGGTTGGCATGGTCCCAAGGTCAGCCGCGACGACGAACAGCCAACCGTGACGAGGCCAACGCGGCACCGCTTCTTTCGCGCTGGCTGGAGAACTGTGGCCGGCGCATACGACGAATGAATCGCGCGTTGCGCATGCACTTGGCTCGGCGCTTTACCAGCCAATGCAGCATGGACACGCCCGGCCCAGCCAGGGCACATGGCCCGACCGATCTTCCGCCAGCAACCGATCCGCCAGCCGCTGGGGTCGATCGCGCCAGCCCGCCGAAGGGCTCGCCTTCTCCAGCCCGTAGTCGATCTCCAGCGGCGGCGCCTTGCCGCCGGGCCCTTTAAGGTAATGCTCCATCCATTGTAAGAGCCGCAGGTTGTAATCGAGCCGCGAGGCCGCCCGGCGGTTGCCGTGGCCTTCGCCGGGATAGAGCACCAGCCGCACCGGCGCCTGGTTGCGCACCTTGAGATGGCGATACAGCTCCAGCGATTGAGAGGGATGCACGCGCGGGTCGTTCTTGCCGTGCATGATGAGCAACGGCGTCTTCGCCTTGTCGAGATAGCGGATCGGGCTGGCCTTGGCGAAGTAGTCCCAGTCCTCCCACAGCCATTTGCGATGATGAACGAGGTTCATCTCCTGCGGGATATCGGTGGTGCCGGAGCAGGAAATCCAGTCGCTGATGCCGACGAACATGACGCCGGCGGCAAAGCGGTCGGAGTAGTAGGTGCTGCCCCAGGCCGTGGCGTAGCCGCCGTAGGATCCGCCGGTGATGCCGACCTTCTTGGGATCGACCAGGCCCGTCTTGACGAGATGATCGACGCCGTCGATGAGGTCATCGAACTCCTTGCCGCCGGCCTCGCGCTGCCCCTTCATCGAGAACTCGACGCCGTAGCCAGTGCTGCCGCGATAGTTGGGATAGAACACCGCCATGCCTTTGGCCGCGGCGACCTGTCCCAGCGAGTGATACAGAGTCACCCAGCCGTTGGAGTAATGCGCCTCCGGACCGCCATGGACGGTGAGGACGAGCGGATAGCGCTGGCCCGGCTTCTCATCGAGCGGGCGGACGAGGATGCCTTCCAAATCGAGTCCATCGCGGGCCTTGTACTTGATGACTTCCTGCCTGGCGAAGCGCAAGGTGCGCAGCCAGGGGTTGCTGTCGGTGAGGCGGCGCGGCTCGCCTCTCCACTCCGAGCTGATGTAGACTTCTGGCGGATGATTGGCCGCATGGCCGATCATGGCGATGGCCTTTCCATCGCGAGACACGCTAATATCGGTTGCGATCGGTCGATTCTCGCCCACCTGATACCCATTTGCTTTAGCTCCTGCTATGCCAACCAATGGTGATACTCCCGCCGCCCCCAAGAAGAGCAGGTAGTCCGAGTTTCTCCAGGCGAATGATTCCAGGTGTTCAGCGTCCCCCTTATGGACGTCGATCCACTTGCTGCCGTCATGAATCCATGGACGGCCCTCCTTCGGATCGTGCTTGTCTCTG
This sequence comes from Planctomycetota bacterium, assembly GCA_016873095.1. Classification (GTDB taxonomy): domain Bacteria; phylum Planctomycetota; class Planctomycetia; order Gemmatales; family Gemmataceae; genus VGYC01. Next base: position 23,098 of record VGYC01000076.1, read on the forward strand.
CCGGTGATCATTGCCAGCTTCTTGCCGTCCGGAGACCAGGCGAGCTGGCCGAGTTTACCGGGATTCTTGAGGTTGGTGACTTTCCCGACCAGCGGTCGCTCTTGCTCCCCGCTCGCCAGTTCGAAGATGTGGACCTTGCGGAACATGATGTGGTCGTCGATGCCGGCCGATGGAGCGAGCGCAACGGCGAGCTTGTCCTCCTGCGGGTTCCAGTGCAGCTCGGAGGCGGAGCCGTCGAGCTTTAGCATCGTCGTTAAGCGCCACGGGCTGGCTGGGATGGAGGTACCGTCATTTGCGCGTTCGTGCGTCGGGATCAGGTCGGCGATCCACACGCGGACGAACGGTTGCTCTTCCTCGTAGATTTCCTGGTTGAAGCCCTGGTCTTGCCTCGCCTTCTTCGCCTTGGCGACGGGCTCGGTCGCCAGGAAGGCGACGCGGTTGCCGTCGCCGGAGAAGCTGAAGCTCTGGATGTCGGTGGCGTGGGACAGGACCTTGCGGGCCTCGCCGCCGCGGGTGCCGATGAAGTAGAGCGATTTCGTCTCGTCCTTGTCGCGCTTGGCGAGGAAGGCGATATGCTTGCCGTCCGGCGTCCAGGCGATATGGTCCACATTGACCGGGCCGGTGATGTACGGGGTCGAGTTGCCCTTGGTATCGACGACGTGCAGTTCCGCCCACGACGGCCCATCCTTTTCCTTCGGGATCGCCCGCGGCACGGACAGAATGTACGCGATCTGCTTGCCATCCGGCGCGATCACCGCCGACGTGACGATCTTCAGCTTCGCGATGTGCTGCGGCGTGAACGTGTCCTGGGCGGTGAGGGTATGTGAAAGCGCTAGAGACATGACCAGCGCCAGGAGACGTGATGGCATGGATGACTCCTACAGTGAAGGTGAAATTCGGGAGGGCGAGGCTCCTGCCGAGCCGTTTTGACAGAGAGCGTCAAGCGCAGCACGGCCTGGCGCGAGCCCTCTCTTTCGGATAGCCTCAGAGGCCGTCAAGTCAAGCCGATTCCGCCGCGTGCGTTCCTGCCAGCCAGCCGGTGCTGAAGGCTGACTGGAAGTTGTAGCCGCCGATGGGGCCGTCCAGATCAAGCACCTCGCCGGCGATGTACAGTTCCGGGACCAGCTTGCTGCGCATGGTCCGGCTATCGACCTCGTCGAGCGCCACGCCGCCGGCCGTGACCTCTGCCTTCTCGAATCCGAGCGTGCCGGCGACAGGCAGCGTCAAGCGCTTCATCGCGGCGACCAGAATCGTGCGCTCAGCCTTGCTGAGCGCCGCCGCCTTGCGCTCCGGTGCCATGCCGGCTTGCCGCAAGAGCGCATCGCACAATCGGCGTGGCAAGCGGCTAGCCAGCACGACAGCGAGTTGCTTCTTGCCGGAGGCGAGCGACTCGGAGCGCAGGAAATCGCCAAGCTCAGCCTCGGAATCACCGAGCAAGAGATCGAGCTCCAGCCGGAGCGACCTCGGCGATGGATGCCCGCTGATAACGCGGCTGACATCAAGCGCCACCGGCCCGCTCAGTCCGAAGTGGGCGAACAACAACGAGCCGCGGCGCACGGCCGGATGGCTGGCAACGAGCTTGCCATCCGCCTCCAGAACGCGCAGCTGCACGCCTGGGATGGTCACACCGCGCAGATCCGTGATCCAGGGAACGGTGACGCGGATTGGCGTGAGCGACGGCCGCGGCGGGATGATGGTATGGCCGAACTGCGCGCAGAAGCCGTAGCCGTCGCCGGTGGTGCCGCTGCCGGGGTACGACTTGCCGCCGCTGGTGACGATGACGCGCCGAGCGGCGATGGTTCGCTGTGGGGTGGTCAGCGTCCACGCTCCGCCGCGCGTCGGAGCCACACGGGTCACGGGTTCGGCGAGCGACAATATCGCACCGCTGCGGTGCAAACGGCGCAGGAGCGCGTCGAGCACGTCGGCGGCCTTGTTGCTGACGGGGAAGACCTTGCCGGTGTCCTCGGCCTTGGTTGCGACGCCCTCGTTCTCAAACAGGGCGATGGTATCCGCGACGCTCAAGGCAGCAAGCGGCGAGTGCAGGAACTTGCCGGCGGGGCCGAAGGCCTCGACGATGCCGCGGTTGTCGGTGGCGTGGGTGAGGTTGCAGCGCGTGCCGCCGGACATGAGTATCTTGACGCCGGGCTTCTTGTTCTTTTCGAGGAGGAGCGTGCGCCGACCCAGTTCCGCGGCGCGAATGGCAGCCAGCAAGCCCGCCGCACCGGCGCCGATCACCACCACGTCCCAGGTTTCCGCGATCACGCCCGCAAATCCATGACGCTGATCTTCTGATGGCCCACGGCGTAGAGCCGTGTGTGATCCTCGTTGAAGGCGACATCGTGGACGTGCATTGGGATGTTGCCCTGGTGGATGGAGGCACGGCGGGCGGGGTCGTGGAACATGACGAGGCCGTTGCTGCCGCCGCCGATGGCGCAGAGCCATTCGTTGGCCGGATGCCAGACAAGCCGATTGACGATGCCCTGCTGCCCGGTGAAGAAGAAGAGCCGCTCGGCTCTGGCCCAGTTGAAGACCTCGACGCGCGACGGACCTTGCAGGGCGTCCACGTTGCCGATCTGCCCGACACCGCCCACGGCGATCTGGGTGCCGTCCGGGTTGAAGGCGAGGCCGCGGACGCCGCCGATGGAGCGGATGCGCTGCACGCCGTCCCAGGTGTAGAGCGTGGGCGCGTCGACGGCGCCAAGCTGTCGGCCGTCCTCGACGTTCCAGATGATCACGCGGCCGACGCGGTCGCCGGTGGCCAGCTTTCGCCCATCGGCCGAGAAGACGCACGCATAGAGCATGGAACCAAAGTTGGTCGGTGTGCGTGCCGCATGGCCGCGTAGCTCGCGGATGCGCTCGCCGGTCGTCGCGTTCCAGATGCGGCAGACCATGTCGTCGGCAACGCTGGCAAGCTTCGTACCATCTGGCGAGACGGCCAGTTGCCGCACCCAGCGTGTGTGGGCGGCGACGGTGCGGATTACTTCGCCGCGTTCGCGGTCCCACCAGATCAGCCGACCATCGTAGCCGCCGGACACGACCGTGCGCGTGCCGACGAGGCGGACACTGGTGACGTAGCGGCCGTGATCAGCCAGCTCGCGATCGGGTGGATTGTTCTGCCCGGCGTTCAGTTCATGCACCTTGTTGTCCGAGCTGCCGACGATGAGCGTGTCGCTGTTCGGTAGACGCGCGACGGAAAATAGAATGTCGCGGCGGTTGATGTCGCGAACGGAGCGCAGATTGCGCGGGGAGCTGGCCGGCATGAAGAAGTCTCCTCTTGTTTACGATTCGCGTGCGCGCGATCGCGTCGTCGAAAGTATCCTCGCGAACGCGAAACGTAAACCCTATGCCAGCACCTCGCGGATCGGCTCGGTGCCGGGGTCGGTGAGCGGAATCGGGCGGGCGCCTACATGGTAGTTCTTGCGATGGTTGATGCCCAGGGCGCGATAGATGGTCGCGAACAGGCGGGCGGCGTTGATCTCGCCGTCGGCGACGCGCTGGCCGGTGGCGTCGCTACGGCCATAGACCGAGCCGCCGCGGATGCCGCAACCGGACAGCGAGCAACTCCATGCCGAGGCAAAGTGGTCGCGGCCGAGCTGTGAGTTGATGTTCGGCGTGCGGCCGAACTCCGCCAGCGTGATGACCAGCGTGCTTTCCAGCAAGCCACGTTGCTCCAGGTCGTCGAGCAGCGTGCACATGACCTGGTCGAGCTCCGGGACCATCTCCTGGTGCGTCTCGAAATTGTGGCCGTGGCTGTCCCACCAGGCCCGGCCGACGCGGACAAACGGTACGCCGGCTTCCACCAGGCGGCGGGCGGCAAGCGTCTGCTGGCCGAAGAGTGTTGGCCCGTACATGTCGCGAATGCGCTGCGGCTCGCGGCCGATGTCGAAGAGCGCCTCGCTCGACATCAGCCCGCGCACCCGACTGTAGGCGTGGCTGTGACTATCGATGGTCAACGACGAACGGCCCCGCTCGAAGCCGCGGCTGAGCGTGCCGCGCAGGTCGGCGCGCTCGATGTGGTCCTGCTCGCTGATGCCGTTGCGGCGGATGTTCTCCGGGATCATGGACGTGTACAGGTCCATGGCGCCGTGGCGAGCGCCCAGGAAGCCGGGATTGCTGGGGGCCATGTTGCGGCCCTCGGTCGCGAAGTAAAATGCGACGTAATCGGGGACTGGACTGGATTCCTGGCCCAGCTCGCGCGACAGGACGGCGCCCAGGTCGGGGTAGTTGAGTCCCGCCTCGCGTGGCCGGCCGCGCATCATCATCTCCGCGGCGCTGTTGTGGTCGGCGTTGCGTGTGTTCAGCGAGCGAATGATGGCCGTGTCCTTGAGCCGGCGGGCCATGCGTGGCATGAGTTCGCTGATATGGATGCCGGGAACGGAAGTCTGGATGGCCTGGAAGGGCCCGCCGGTGACGGCGCCTGGCTTGGGGTCCCAGGTTTCGAGCTGACTGGCGCCGCCTGCCAGCCACAGGAGGATGCAGCGCTTCTGGTTGCGGCGCAGCTCGGCGGAGATCTCGGGGGCCGCCAGCGCCTGGATGGCTGTCATGTCGGCGCATGCCGCCACGCCGCCGGCAGCCATGGTCCCCAGGAAACCACGCCGGCTGATCACGTGTTCGCCGGAACCGCAGAAACGCTTACGCATGACAATCCCCCCTGTCGGCGACTGGGAGGGCGAGGCTCCTGCCGAGCCAAGAACCCTCATCAATGTTATCGGCTGGCGGCTCGGCAGGAGCCTCGCCCTCCCAATGATGCTCTGCCTCAATGATTAAACCGAAACTCGGCGCTCGTCAACAAGGCCCAGACGATTTGCTGACAGGCGGCCTCGACTCGGTCGCCGCGCCGCTGCAGGTAATCGCTGATGGCCTGGATCTCCTCGGCCCTGGCGGGCCGGCTCAGGACGGTGCGAACGGCCAGGTCCGAGCGGCGGGCGTTGTCCGGTTCCTGCTTGAGTCGGGTCACGAGCGTGCCGCCGCCTTCCAGCAACTCGCGCTGGAGGTTGCTGTTGTTCGTGAACAGCAGCGCCTCGCTGACCGAGACCTGAAAGTTGTCGCCCGGCTGCGTGAACAGCGACGCCCGGCCTTCCGAGCTGCGCTCGATACCTTCGAGCCGCTTGTCCAGTTCCTTGCCATCGGCGGTCAACGACATCGGGTCGGTGGTGGCGACCTTGAGCGACACGGCCATCTGCATCGGCGTGAGGGCCCGCAACCTGGATACGGCAAAAAGCTGCTCAGGCGGCATGTCGCCGCTTTCCCAGCGACTGCCACGGGCATATGCGTTGCTGAGCACCAGTCCGCGGATCAAGCGCTTGAGGTCATACTTGTGGGCTACCAGGTCGCGGGCCAGCCATTGTAGCAGCTGCGGATGGCTGGCCTGGTTCTCGATGTGCATCTGGTCGAGCGGCATGACCAGGCCGCGGCCGAATAGCCGATGCCAGACGCGATTGACAATCGACCTTGCGAAGAAATCATTCTCTCCTGGGGCGAGCGCCGTCTCTACCAGCTTGGCCCGCAGGCTGAACTGCGGCGGCGCGGGCGGCGTCTTTTTCTTCTTCCCCTGGTCAAGCCGTTCCTGTTCCTTCTTGCGTTCCTCCTTGCTTGGCTCCTTCAAACCGGGCACGTCGAGTGCCTTGCCGGTGAGAAACATCACCGGAGCCACCTTTTCCTTGCCCTTGTTGGGGATGTACTTTACGAAGCCGAAGTCACGCTCGGCGACAAAGCCGCCGGAGTCAAAGCTGCGGGCGAAGAAGCTCTTCATGCCGTAAAAGTGATCCTGCGTCCAGGCCGACACGTGTGGATGATCGTGGCACTGGGCACAGCTAACATTCACGCCCAGAAACACGACACTGGCATCGATCGTGAGGCGATTGGTGTCGCGGACCCGGCTCTTGAGGAACTCGCCGGCGCCGCGCATGGCCTTGTCTTTCTCATCGGGGAGCATCATGTCGCGAAACATGCGGTCCCAGCCGCGGTTCTCGCGAAAACCGGCGAGCAGGTATTCAAAGAGAGGCGTCCGCCTGGCCGCGCGGCGCGGGTCGTCTGACGCTTGCAGGAAAGTGAAGAATTCCTGGGCCTGATGCCGCGCGAAACTCGGTGCGGCGAGCAGCCGGTCGACAAGCTTGACCTTCTTGTCGGTTGCGGAAGCCGCCAGAAAATCGGCTGTCTCACTCAGGGCGGGAATGTGGCCGACGAGATCGAGCGACAGCCGTCGCATGATGGTCGCATCATCGGCCTGCGGAGCTGGTCGCACATTTGCCGCCTTGAGTGCGGCATCGACGTAGTGATCCACGACCTGCTCGATCGGTCGATCGCCAGCCAGCAAATCCTTCGCAGAATCATCCGCGCGCGCGGCAGCCGCGCTGCAGCATGTGACGACCATCACTCGCAGGAGACTTCGCAGCATTGGCAGGCCTCGGCAAGCAGGCAATCCAGGCATCGCCCCGGCACATGGAATGAAGCCGGGTCGGGAGGGTAGGATCAGTTTAAGGCAAATGGAGGAGGGAAGCAACCGATTTGAAGTGAAAGTCATCAAATCACCGCAGCGGCACGCGAAACTCGACGAGATCATCCTCATTCTTGCCGCTGGGGAGAACGGCGCCGCCGTGTTGCAGGTCGCGCCAGCGCAACCGGCCGTTGGGGCCGTAAAGAAGGAAGCGGACGACGTTGGCGGAGCCTTCGACGCGCACCTCCATGAAGCTCTGGAAGAATGGAGCGCGATTGTAACCGAAGGCGGCGGCCAGCGCCTCGGGGTTCGACGGCCAGGCGCCGAGCCGCTTTACCCAGAACCACAGCGGTTGCTTCCACATGGGTGTCTGCCGGTCAAGGTTGTCGATGATGGCGTCGGCGCGCGGGTAGAACGCCCAGTCAGCAGTGGCCGGATCGCGTGGCCAGGACAGCGCCGTGCCGATGCTCAGATACGCTCCGCCGCCGCCGTTGACGAAGTGCTGCTGCGACCGTTGCTTGTCCCTGCTTTCGTAGACTTCGCGGTAATACTCGAAGTCATGCGTGTCGCCAGCCATGACCACTTCCACCTGATGTTCCTTGAGCAATTCATGGACGGCAGTGAAGGAGGGCTCGGCGTTCCCCTGATAGTGTCCGGCGGCGTATAGCGGATGGCCGAGGATGGCCATCGTGAACTTGCCGCGCGAGCGTTTCAGTGCAGACCGCAGCCAGGCCATCTGATCGTCGTCCACACTCTTGAGGATGCCGGTGTCCACGACCAGCAGGGCGAAACGGTCGGCCTGAACCTCGAAGTATGGCGCACGCTGAAAACCGGCGCGGATTTCATACATCTTGCGCAGCCGTGCCGCCTCGGCGATCATGTCATCGATGCGTGCCTCGGTGGTGGTGGTCAGCCGCAGGTCGGCCTCGCGGCGGGCGCGCATGGCCGCGCGGGCAGCCTTGGGCTCCAGGAAATTGGCCGTGAACGCCTCCAGCGCGTCGTACCAATCATGATTGCCCGGCAAAGCGTATATGGGTTGACGAAATCCCTTGAATGGCAGATAGAACTTGGGCTCGTAGTCCCTCATCGCGCCCGATGGATAGATGACGTCCGACGAGACGACCAGAAACTTTACCTCCGGATTCTGCCCCAGAAACAGAAACTGATCACGAAGGATGTGCTGTGACGCATCCCCCTCGCCGGTGTCGCCGATGACGATGAAGCTGAAGTCGCTGGCGCCCGCGACGCCTTCCGGTGTGACCTCGAACAGTTTGTCATCCGGCACGCCGGTGTATGCGTCGCGGACGGCGCGAACCATCTCGACGCGCCAGTCGTCGGTGCGGTGCTCGGCGTAGATTTCCCAGAAGCCTGCCGCCCAGTTTTCGGTGTTGAAGTACCAGTTGATGCCCCAGACCGGGTTCAAGGCAACCAGGATGCCAGTGAGCGGGAGTCCGATCTGCAGTCCACGCCCCACGGCCGCCGTCGGCGACCGGCGGGCACGATTGACGCGCAAGGCGAAATGCAATCGACCGGTCAGCCACCAGCGAATCGCGTGCAGCCAGCCTGCGCCCCGGCCCTGCTCGCTCCGGGCCAGCAACCGCCGCCAGGCGCGTCGCTCGAGCGGCCGGGTCAGGGCACGCCACGCCAGCCGGCGCGGAATCACGATCGCGTACGCAAAGAACAGGGCGTAAACGAGGTCGCCAAGGACAGCCACGCCCGGCGACAGGAAGCCGACCAGGTTCCAGTCCGCATCCATCCGCCCGACGTGAATCGCAAAGAACATGAGAATGAGCACCCAGCGCCAGAAGCGGTCGGTGCGGCAATGGGCCTCGTCGGCAGCGTCGAGTTGTTCGCGCAACTCTGCGAAGAGCGGATTGGCCGGCAGTTCCAGCCGCGCGTCCGGGTGACTGGTCTCATCTGTGGCAGCGGCCGACGTGCCGGCATAGCCCAGAATCATCGACCAGCCGGCCGACAGGTTATGGAGCGCGACGTAGATGCCAAGCGACAGCACGCCGGAGATGGGCCATTGCAAGGCAATGGCCAGTCCGAGCAGCATGTTGACAAGTCCGTCCACGGCCGGCCAGACGTCGTGCCGCCGCACCGCGGTGAACATGGCGACCAGCCCGGCCCCGATCCACGACAGCCCCAGCAAGATCGTCAGCCCCGAGAAGGCCAGCCTCGGCGTGGCCAGCAGCAACGCGCCAGCGAGGGCCGTCATGGCGCTGTTGAAGAAGCCCGCGAACCCGGCCCGGCCTTCACCGACCCAGAATGCCTGCAAGGATTGCAGCGCCGCCGTGGCCAGCAGAAGCAGCCCCAGAAAGAAGGCGCCGCTGCTGCTGCCGGAGAGAGCCGTCAGCGCCGCCAGTCCACCCAGGATGAAGATCAGCAGTCCAACGATTAGCCGGCGGCCCTTGTGCCGAACCGCGGGGAGACCCGAAACAGCGCCTGTTGCCATGCCCCGGTTGTAGATACTGTCAACGCGTCGGTGAGACATTTCGTGGAGACGTCACCGGTGAGCCAGTTGCGTTGCTGGGCCGGCGGGGGGGGCAGGCGCGGGGCCGCGGGGTGATGGGATGACGCGACGCGGGCGCGGAGAGGCCGGGCACGCGATGCGGACGGGGGACGGGACCAGGGGGTGAGCGCGGGTCGGAGGCGTGGACGTTACACGGCGGCGTCTTGCTCGGTCGGCGCCATGGGTGCTTGGATCAGGGCGCGCAGCGATTTAGCGATGGGCGACAACTTCATCTTGCCGTACGT
>VGYC01000077.1 GCA_016873095.1 Planctomycetota bacterium
AAACTGCAACCGCGGGCTTATTCTTACGAAGTCGAGAGTTCTGCGGGGGAAGAGATTTTTGCCCCTTGGTGAGAACCGAAAAAAGACTGGCTCGTCGTACATCGCAACGGGCTCGAAAGGCGGACATCTCTATTGCAATACGACAAGAATTCTCCTATTCTCTTGAGAGTTGTAAACTCTCTCGGTTACTCTTTTTTCTGTCACATCTCGACACGGGAATGTAGAGATCGAATCGAGGGAGCAGCCAGCGTGGTGCACGGTTTCGATAAGGGGCCGCACCGTGGTCGATTACATTCATATTCCACTCAGCGAGTCCGCGAGGGTCGAGACTCCGGCAACTATGCGCCCAGGAACAGGGCCCGCCAACCATGCGGATTCGCATACTTGGCTCGGCGGCCGGCGGCGGTGTTCCTCAGTGGAATTGCCGCTGTCGCAATTGTGAAGCCGCCCGCGCCGGCTCGCCTCACGTCCGGCCGCGGACACAATCGTCCATCGCCGTCAGCGCCGATGGAAACAGCTGGTTCCTGCTCAATGTTTCCCCTGACATTCGCCAGCAAACCCTTGACTTTTCTCCATTGGGGCCGCCGCCGGGCAACGAGCGCGGCCAGTCCATAGCCGGCTGCGTTCTGACCGACGCGGAACTGGATCATACCGCCGGGTTGCTGTTGTTGCGCGAAGGCCTTACGTTCTCCGTCTACTGCACATCTCGGGTTCGACGCTGGCTGAATCGGTTTCTGCCGATCGAACCGTTACTGGCAAATTTCGCCAACCCCCATTGGTTTGAGATACCACTAACCGAGTCGTCTCGCCTGGGCGCGGCAGGTCCTGGCCTGATTCTGCGGGCGTTTGAGGTGGAGCGTCATGTGCCGCGCTTCGTGGATGAGGAATCGAGCATGGCAAGCGGGGCCGTCATTGGCGTGTCCATTCTCGATCCGGTGACTGGTGGCAAGCTCGTCTATGCGCCTTGCGTCGGCTCGCTCAGTGAACCGCTGCTGAGCATGGCCATGGAGGCCGACGCGGTCTTTATCGACGGCACGTTCTGGTCGAATGACGAGCCATTGCAGTTTGGGCGGCGGACGGCGCTCCAGATGGGACATGTTCCTGTGAGTGGGCCGGGCAGCAGCCTGGATTGGATGGCAGGACTGCCGGCCCGGCAGCGCGTCTACGTCCATATCAATAACACCAATCCCATGCTGGACGAGCGTGGTCCCCAGCACAGTTTGGCCATGAGCAAAGGCGTGCGCGTAGGCCAGGACGGCGACATGTTCGAGCTGTAGCTTGGGCTTCGATCCCGACTTGCTGAGTGTCAGACTTGCTGAGTTGTCAGGAATCGAATCCTGGCCCACGAGGAGAAGATCATGAATCCCTGGTCGCCGGCACAGTTCAGCGAGCAGCTTCGCCAGGTGGGTCGCGACCGCTATCACGACAAGCATCCGTTTCATCTCTTGATGAATGAGGGCAGGCTTGACCGGCAGCAAATCTGCCTGTGGGTCGCCAACCGTTTCTATTATCAGAAGAACATTCCCATCAAGGACGCGTTGCTGCTGTCACGATGTCCTCTGCGCGAGGTTCGCCGCCGCTGGGTGCAGCGCATACTCGACCATGATGGGTTTGGAGATGATCCAGGCGGGATCGAGAAATGGCTGCGCCTGGGCGAGGCCGTGGGACTGAACCGCGACGAGCTTGAACGCGATCTGATACTGCTGCCCGGCGTGCGCTTCGCGGTCGATGCTTACGTGAACTTCGTCGCGACCCGGCCATGGATCGAGGGAGTGGCCTCCTCGCTGACGGAGTTGTTCGCGCCCGCGCTGATGACGGAGCGGCTGGCCGCTTTCGAGCGGCATTACACCTGGATCGATCCCGCGGCGCTGGCGTATTTCCGTTCCCGGCCATCGCTGGCCAGGCGCGACAGCGACCACGGGCTGACGCTGGTCACGGAATACTGCCGCACGCGTGCAGAACAGGAGTGTGCCGTGGCGGCCCTGCGCTTCAAATGCGATATCTTGGCGGCGCAGCTCGATGCGCTGTATCATCATTGCATCGCCCGGCCTGACCAACTTCCACGATAATGTCAGGAAACCTGAGCCGCCCCCTGCTTGTCCGTCATGCACGCTTGCGCTGGGATGACCGCCGCGGCCAGCATCAGCTCGTTTTCCCCGAGGGGATGCTCGTGCTCAATGAGTCGGGTGCTGCCATCGTGCGGCTGTGCGACGGCCGGACCGTTGCAGAGCTGGTTGCCGCCTTGAGCCAGTCGTTTTCCGATGTGCCTCTTGCGGGGGACGTAACTGTCTTTCTGGATCGTCTGGCTCAGAAGGGATTGCTCCGTGACGCCAACACCTAGGCCGTTGTGCTTGCTGGCGGAGTTGACCTATCGCTGTCCGCTCAAGTGTCCGTATTGCAGCAATCCACTCGAGCTGCGCCGTTATCGCGACGAGATGGTTACGACGACCTGGCAGCGCGTGCTGAGCGAAGCAGCCGCGTTGGGCGTGGTTCAAGTTCACTTTTCCGGTGGCGAGCCGCTGCTCCGCCGCGACCTGCACGATTTGATCAGGAGTGCCCGGCGGCTTGACCTGTATACCCACTTGAGCACCGGCGCGACGCTGGCTGATGAAGCGACGTTCGAGCGCCTCCGTTCGGCGGGGCTCGATGCCGTGCAGATCAGCTTGCTGGATGTCCGTCCTTCGCAGAACGACTGGCTGGCCGGTGCGGCATCCTTTGACAAGAAGCGCCGAGCGGTCGAGGCGGCTCGACAATGTGAGTTTCCGGTCACGCTCAACGTGGTGCTGCATCGGCATAATCTCGACCGCATCCAGGAGATTGTCGAGCTGGCCGTGCAATGGCGCGTCAATCGACTGGAGCTGGCACACGTGCAATACGTCGGCTGGGCTTTTCGCAATCGTGCGGCACTACTGCCCACGAAGGAGCAAGTCGAACGCGCAGAGAGGGTTGTCGCCAGGGCGCGCGCTCTCTGCGAGGCACAGCTTGAGATCGTCCACGTTCTGCCCGACTACTTTCAGCAATACCCCAAGGCCTGCTTGCACGGATGGGGTCAGACGTTCTTGACGGTGGCGCCGGACGGTGCGGTCTTGCCCTGCCAGGCGGCCCGCGAGATTCCCGGGCTCACGTTTCCGAATGTGTGCGACGTTGCCCTGGCAGACATCTGGTTTGAGGCTCCGGTGTTTCAGCGTTTTCGCGGCGAAAGCTGGATGTCCGAGCCTTGCCGGAGCTGCGAGCGCCGTGATCTGGATTTCGGCGGCTGTCGCTGCCAGGCATTTCTGCTCACCGGCGACATCGCGGCCACCGACCCCGTTTGTCATCTATCGCCTGTCCATGAGCTTGTCGAGCTGGCCTTGAGAGAGTCGACTGCTGGAAAGATAGCCTTCCGCACTATGCCTCCTGACGGCAGCCGTCCGGCCATCCCGGATTGAAAGGCACACCGCCACGGCCGGCAGAGCGGCGCCAGACCACCTGCGAACGCGGGGGCAGACTGAGCAGTGGTCTTGCACGGACAATGCGACAGAAAACGACGATTCTTCATCGTCACTCAATCATGGCGGCTAGTCCCAGGCTATGTGGCTCGGCGGGTCGCCTTGGCTGGCTCAATGCAGGCGCCCGCGGTGGGGAGCATCTTGCGCGGGCTGCACAGGCCGTCAGGGTTGAAGGCGTTGCGCAGGCGCAGCATCATGCCCAGGTCTTCTGGTGTGAAGAGCCGCGGCATGAAGTCGATCTTTTCGACGCCGATGCCGTGCTCGCCCGTGACGCTGCCGCCACACTGGACGCACTCTTCCAGGATCTCGTGACTGGCCTTGAGCACGCGCTGCACCTGATCCTGGTCGCGCTCGTCGAAGAGCAGGATGGGATGGATGTTGCCGTCGCCGGCGTGGAAGACGTTTGCGATCTTGAGTTGATACTTGGCGCCGATGTGCTGAATGACGCGGAGAATGTGCGGCAGCTTGGTGCGCGGCACAACGCCGTCTTGCGTGCAATAGCTCGGTGCCAGGCGGCCGACGGCGCCGAAGGCCTGCTTTCGCGACTTCCAGAGCAGCAAGCGCTCCGCCTCGGTCTTGGCTTGGAGCACTTCGCGGGCATGGTTCCGCTTGGCGATCTCGATGATGCGCTCGGCGTCCTGGTCCAGTCCGGCGTCGAGGCCATCCACCTCCATGATGAGCACGGCGCCGGCGTCGAGAGGAAAGCCGAAATGGAAGGCCGCCTCGACTGCCTGCAAGATAAGCGAGTCAAGCATTTCCAGCGCAGCGGGGACGATGCCGGCGCCGATGATGTCGCTGATGGTGCTGGTGGCGTCATCCACTGTCTCGAAGACGCCCAGCAGCGTGCGCCGTGATTGCGGATTGCGCGTGATGCGCACCCAGACCTTGGTGGCGACGCCGAACGTTCCCTCCGAGCCGACGACGACCCCTGTGAGGTCGTAGCCCGGGCAGTCCTCGACCGGCCCGCCGGTGACGACGACCTGGCCATCGGGCAGGACCATCTCAGCGCCGAGCACGTGGTTGACCGTGACGCCGTACTTGAGGGTGTGCGGTCCGCCGGAGTTGGTGGCCACGTTGCCGCCAATGGTACACGCGCCCTGGCTGGATGGATCAGGCGCGAAGTGATAGCCGTGCGTGTTTAGATGATTCGTCAGCCACAGATTGACGACTCCGGGCTCCACGACCGCATAGCGGTCGCGACTGTTGACCTCGAGGATGCGCTTCATGCGCGTCAGCGCGATCATCACGCCACCGCCCACCGGCAGGCAGCCGCCGGCCAGGCTCGTCCCGGCGCCGCGCGGCACAAACGGCGTCCTGGTCTCGCTACACAGCTTGACGATGGCGACGACTTGCTCAGACGAGATTGGGAAGATCACCACATCGGGCCGATTCTTCTCGATCGTGTAGCCGTCGCATTCGTAAACGACCAGCTCGCTGGGAGAGGTCAGCAACCCGTCGGGGCCGACGATGGCGCGGAGACGGTCGAGGAAAGACGCAGTAGTCGTTGCCATCTGAGAAGAACTTCAACGGGAGAACGTCGTCTTGTGCTACTGGGGGTGATTCGTGAAGGGATCAGTTGATCCCGTCGCGGAGGCGCATGCAATGACGCATTTTACTTGGTCTTCTGTCCCACGAGTTCGGTGATCGCCTTGGTCAGGAATCCGGGCGGCTTGTAGCCAGTCATGTGCTGGACCAGTTCCAGGCCCATCATCCCGACCAGGAACATGACGATGACGCATGGGAGCATCACGATGACCGGCAGAACTCCCCACGGCGCCGCCCTGGCCGGGACCGAGACGAGTTCACGGCGAGCTGGTGCCAGTTCCTCATCTTCCTGATCGATCTCGGCCACCGCGTCTTCATCAGCAATCTGCTCGAAACCGAGATCTTCATCGGCTTCGAGGTCAGCCCCGGCGGGATGGCGCTTGGCGGAGATGGTGGCGGCGCCCTCGTCGGCTTCCTCGTCGACGGCCACCACGTTGCTGCCGCTATCGTCGTCGGAGGCCACGTCGGAACCGTCGAGCGCCAGGTCAAAATCGGAACTATCGAGGTCGGTCTCGAGAGCAGCGACCTGCGAGCCGGATTCTTCTTCCAGACCTGGCACCTCGAAATCGGTCTCGAAAATGTCCTTTTCTCCGGACTTCGCCACCGGTTCGTCGAGGGAAGGCAGGCTACCGCTGTCGTCGAGAGTTAACTCGAACTCGCTGCTGTCGCCAGCGGATGGTTCCAGGCCGTGGCCACCTGAATCTTCGAGGCTCAGTTCGAATTCCGAGCTCTCGGGCTTGGCTGCCTTGGCCTGAGCCGGCTTGGGTGTGGCCTGAGCATCGACGCTCAACTCGAACTCGAGTTCATCGCTGCCTTCGCCGCCTTGTTCGAGCGAGATGCCGGAATCGACGGGATTGCCCAGGGAGATGCCGCTGGACGCGCCTTTCAGCTCGCCTTCGATAGAACCGCCCAGATCGAGGCTGAAATCGCTGTCACCAGGCAGCTCGAGACTGAAATCGTCGCTGGAATCATCCTTGGGCTTGACGGGCGCGGGGCTGAGGTCGAAGTCACTGCTATCCGGCTTCGCACCGGCCGGGGCGAGATCGAAATCGCTGCTATCCGGCTTGAGGCCCGCCGGGGTCAGATCGAAATCGCTGCTGTCCGGCTTGACCGGACTGGCCGCGGGCGACAGGTGCAGCTCGGAATCGGAGGATAACTCGAATGGCGACGCGGACGGAAACTTTGGCAGCTTCGACTTGGGTTTAACCTTGGCCTGGGGCTTTTGAGCGCGCTGCGCCTCGGCCTTCTTGAGTTCCTCGTCGAGATTGATCTCCTCGGTGAGCATGCCTTCATCGCTGTGTCCGGGAGAACGCTTGGCAATGCTGGGTTCCAGGCGGATGTCGCTATCGGTCGGAGCACGGCTGCCCATGTCTCCTAGCGAAACCTCGTCCGAGCCCGCACCGACGATCTTGACGTCGCTATCGCTATCCATCGGCACGAGACGCACGGGGCTGTCCTGAGAGGGGGAATTGCTCGCCTTGCGTGGCAACGGTGAATCCGGCGCGGGCCTGCCAGGCGTGGCTAACTTGGACTTGCCAGGTGATTTTTGCCGACCGCTGTCGGGTCCGACCAGCTTGACATTGCTGTCACTGGCAAGACTGGTGCCGGCTCGATTTGGGCCGTCGAAGACGAAATCGAGATCACTGTTGTCCGCCACCAGGCGTACGTCGCTATCGCTTCCCGGTGGCACGGAGGGAGTAACCGGACCGCGCTTGCTGTCTGGCTTGGCGCCGCGACGGCTGGGTCGTTCACCAAGCACTTCTTCGCCGATGCCAACGTTTTCGTCGTCGCCGAGGGAAAAGTCGAAAACGTCGGGCGGCTTGGCCGCGGGTTTCGGCGACTTGGTTGGGGACTTCGCACCCTTGCCGGAGGAGCGCGGCGGCGTGGATTTCACGTCGCCCAGCACCAACTCCATGTCGCTGGCCGCGCCGCGCTGGCGGGCCAGTTCCTGAATATCCTGCACACGGAAGCGCCATGTGCCCCGATCCTGGAAAGAGCGGATCTGGTTCTTCTGGGCCATCTGTTTCAGTTCCTCGGGCGCCATGCCGAGAACCTGTGCGGCCTCTTGAAGTGTGTAGTAACCTTGCACCATGATCGTTCCTCGCCTCACCGTGGACAACCGCGGCAAAGAAATGAGGTCTTTCCGACGGGAATTGGAGAATCCGGCCTCCGCGCAAACTTCCTATTCCATCATTATCGATTGTAAACGAAGCCGACTTGAATGCAAGTTCTTTGCCGGTCAAGAGTAGAGTGGCGGTTACGCAGTTTGCGCGACCTGGGCGGAATGCAAAAAACCTCGATGACCGGCCAACAGTTGCTCGCTTGCGCTGTACCGCCCGTCCTGCAGCCAGCAGGTCACTAACGCCTTGAGCAGCAATTCGGGAGCGCGAGGCTCCTGCCGAACCGTGAACCCGCTGGTAATGGCGCCCATGGCCGGCAGGAGCCTCACCTCTGAATCAATCATCCAGGGCTCAGTCCTTCTTCCCCAGGCAGTACAGATACTTGTTGGAGCGGACGTAGATGTGGCCGTCGCTGACGGCGGGGCTGGCGTTGAAGATGCTATCGTCTCCCTCGAATGTGAGGTGACCGAGCTTCTTGAATTTGTCGCCTCCGTCCAGGACGAACAAGCCCTCGAAGCGCGTCAGTGAGTAGATCTTGTTGTCGGCGGCGACCGCAGAGACGTACTCTTGCCGGGCGTCGTAAAGTCTTTGCTGGTAGGCGGTCGAGCCGTCGGTGACGCTCAGGGCATTGGCGATGCCGGCAACCCAGCAGAACTGGTCGCCGCTGAGCACGGGCGAGCAATTGCCGGCGCCGACGCTTTTGCGCCACAGGACATGAGTCTTGTCGACATTGCCCTTGCCGCCGGACTTGATGGCGATTGAAGTGGAGCCGCCGCGTCGGCCGCCGCCGCCCATCGCATAGACGATGCCGTCGCGAGCCAGAGGCGTCGAGGACGCGGTCGGCCCGCCCATGCCGAAGCCGCCGAAGCCGCCCGGTTCCTCGTCGTCGCCACTGCCGCCGATGCCCTGGCAATGCCACAGATCCTTGCCTGTTTCTGGATCATAGGCGGCGATCTTCTTGGGAATGCTGACCACGACTTCCGACTTGCCCTCCTTCGTCTCGACCAGCACCGGCGACGACCAGCTGGCGCCGATGCCCTTGACACGCCACAGCTCCTTGCCGGTCTTCTTGTCGAGGCCCACGAGCGAGCCGCTCTCGATGGAGGCGTTGACGATGACCACGTTCTTGTAGACGACAGGACTGGCAGCCGAGCCCCAAAAGTGCGTCTTGGAGCCGACGTCCGCACGCCAGAGTTGCTTGCCTTCCATGTCAAAGGCCAGGACTCCCGACTTGCCGAAGAAGACGAAGCTGTTCTTGCCGTCGGTGGCCGGTGTGCTCGAGGCATAGCCGTGCTCGCGCAGAAAGCCGGAGAACTTCGCCTCGGGCAACCTGGGTTCGATTTCCTTGGTCCAGAGCGTCTTGCCGTCCTTGCGGTCCAGACAGACGACGACGAGGCGAAGTTTTTTCTGGTCGCCGCCGGTGTCCGGTCCGCCGAAGCCACCCTTGCCGAAGCCGCCTTTGCCGAAGCCACCCTTTCCGCCGCCCATGCCCTTGAAGCCCTTGCTGATGGTGGTTCCGTAGCCGGTGTAGGCGGTCAGGAAGATCCTGTCGCCGTAAGTGATTGGCGTGGAGGTTCCCGGGCCCGAGACTTCAACCTTCCAGAGGATGTTGTCCTTGCTCAACGCGGCAGGCAAGCCCTTGTCGTCGCTGGCCCCGGTTCCTTTGGGACCGCGAAAACCGGTCCAGTCCGAGGCCGAAAGGGCGTCTATTGAGAAGAAAAGGAGGGCCAATGCCGCCAGACGCATCGTGACATTCATGATCGTCGCCTCCAGAACGGTCGTCGGAATCGCGTGAGAGAGTGTCGTCGATGATTGCACAAACGGGATTAAGAGGCAATGAGAAATGCACATTTACACGCGTCGCCGGCGTGAATAAGCTGACACCAAACAGCAAAGCCAGGGGCACGTATGCACGACTTGCTCATCCGCAACGGCCGGCTCGTCGACCCGGCCCATTCGCTTGACCAGCGCCTGGATATTGCCATCAAGGATGGCCGGGTTTCAGCGGTCGAGTCCGGGCTGGAAGTATCGTCGGCCAGCGAAGTCATCGATGCGTCCGGCCTGCTGGTCACCCCGGGAATGATCGATCTGCACGTGCACATCTATGCCGGCGTGTCGCACTACGGCATTCCGCCGGATCCGACGTGCCTGGCCCGTGGTGTGACCACGGCGGTGGACGCCGGCACGGCGGGAGCGTCCACTTTCGACGGGCTGCGCCGCTACGTGATCGAGGCCTCGGCAACACGGCTGTTCGCGCTCCTGAACATCAGCCGCATCGGCATGGTCAGCGGCGCGGAACTGGACCCTCCGCTCGGCGAACTGGAGGACCTTCGCCATCTCAACGTGCCCGCGGCCGTTCGTTGCATCAACGCCAACCGCGATGTCATCCTGGGCGTCAAGCTCCGACTGAGTGCGAACCTGGCTGCCGACGGCAAGAACGAATTGCAAGCGCTAAAGCTGGCCCGCGAGGCCGCCGACGCTGTTGGCCTGCCCATCATGATCCACACGCCGCAATCGTCGCTCGGCTTGCCGCGCATCCTTGCCGAGATGCGGTCGGGCGACATCCTCACGCACTGCTTCCACGCCCACTCCAGCGGCATCCTGAACAGCAGTGGCGAGGTTCTTCCTGAGGTCCGGCAAGCCATCGACCGACGCGTGCTGCTGGACGTCGGCCACGGCAAGGGCAGCTTCGGCTACGAAATTGCCCGCCAGGCCATGAGCCAGGGCATCATTCCCAACACCATCTCCAGCGACCTGCACTTCTACAACCTGCACGGCCCGGTCTTCGATCTCGCGACGACCGTGTCGAAGTTTCTGCACCTGGGCATGGACCTCAGCGAGGCGCTGCGGCGCGTGACCAGCACGCCGGCTTCCGTCATCAAGATGGACAAGGAACTGGGCACGCTGGCGGTCGGCGCCATCGCCGACGCCGTGGTATTCCGCCTGCGTGACGGCAGCCGGCCCGCGTCCGACACCGTCGGCCGCGTCGAGGAACTGCGGCAATGGCTGGAGCCGGTGTATGTGGTGAAGGCGGGCAAGATCGTGGCTCGGTATGTGTGACGCAAAAAAGAAAGGCGCCGGCCCCTGGCGGCGCCGACGCCTTTGCAATGCACATCATCGTGAAGGTTAGCGGACGCGTTGCCACATGGCTTGCGTCAGAACCATGCGGTGGTTGAAGCGCGGGTCGTAGTTCACGAAGGAAACAGGCCGCGTGCTGGTACTGGGAGACACGCGGGCAGTATCGTCCTCGTCATCTTCCTCGCCGCGGCGGCGTTTCTTCTTTTTCTTCTTGTCCTTCATGTCGTGCTTCATGTCGTCCTTGATTTCCGAGCCGATCATGAAATCGACGGTGGGCGGCAGGCACCACGGCGAAAAGCACGGCGACTGGCCCCAGGTGGGACAAGGCGCTGGAACAAAGACCGGGCGCGGATAGTTGCAGCAGCCGTTGTCGACGAAGTAGACGTAGCCGGGGCCGGGCCCGCAGCCGGTGTAGCGCGAATAGCTGGCGTAACCGCTGTAGCCGCAGCCGGAGCCGCCGAAACCGCCGTAGCTGCCGTAGCCGCCGAACACGCCGTTAATTTCGTCCAGGGCCCGCATGGGGTTGCCTGGCACGCTGCTGGTCCCCGCGAGGACCACCGTCATGAGGATGCCGTACATTCTTCCCTCCCGTTGTTGGAACTCAAGCCGCTGCATGACCGACTGCGCCTGGCCGAATGCCGGAAAACCGCCGCACGTCGGTCTCCCGCAGCGAATCGTTCACGACATCTACTGACGTTAAAATCCGCGGATGAAAATTACAATCGGAAGGAAGGCAGGTGCGGCGGGAATCTTCAAGAACGTGGCGGCATAAGAGGCATACTCGCCGTTTGTGGCACGTCCGGCGCCACTTGCCCTTTCACGCAGCAACGTGCGGCGACGGCCCGAAGGGGGACGGACGACTGCTCGGCCGCCGTTTCTTTATTTCTGAAACCGGCTCACGACCAGTGAAATGTTCTGCCCCCCGAAACCGAAGCTGTTGCTGAGCGCGTGGTTGATGCGCTTGCTGCGGGCAGTATTGGGGATATAGTCGAGGTCGCACTCCGGATCGGGGAACTCGTAGTTGATCGTGGGCGGCAGCGTGTTCTCGCGGATGGCCATCACGCAGGTGATCAACTCGACGGCGCCCGCGGCGGCGATCAAATGGCCCAGCATGCTCTTGCTGCTGCTGACAGGCGTCTGATAGGCCGCCTCGCCAAAGACGTTCTTGATGGCGACGGTTTCGACCTTGTCGTTTACCTGAGTGCTGGTGCCGTGGGCGTTGATGTAACCGATGTCGGCGGGCTTGAGGCCGGCGTCAGCGATGGCGGCGCGGATGCAGGCAATGGCGCCTCGGCCGTCGGGATGGCTGTCCGTCACGCGGTAGGCATCTCCCGTCGAGCCATAGCCGGTCAACTCGGCGTAGATGGTGGCATGGCGACGCTGCGCGTGCTCCAGGTCTTCGAGGATGATCATGCCCGCGCCTTCGCCCAGCACGAAGCCGTCACGCTGAAAGTCGAACGGCCGCGACGCCTTGGTCGGATCCTGGTTGCGCGTCGACAGCGCGGTGAGCAGGTTGAAACCGGTCACTCCAAGGGGATGGATCATGCTGTGCGAGCCGCCGGTGAGCATGAGGTCGGTGTCCCCGGACCGGATGATCTCGGCGGCTTCACCGATGGCCTGGCTGCTGGCGGCGCAAGCGGTGAGGCAATTGTAATTTGGTCCTTCGAGACCGAAGTAGCCGGCCACGTGTCCAGTGGTCGTATGCAGCTCCTGCTCGTATTCACGGCCGGCGTGAAACTTTTTGAGGCCGCCTTCGCTGAAGGCGACCGCATTCATCTGATTCGTCTCTTTGAGATAGGTGTGAGCCACCAGCGGAATGAGATGATCGAAGTCCTGGATGCCCTCGCCGGAGCCGAGGTAGACGCCAATGCGAGCCGGATCGATCTTGTTATGATCGAGCAGGTCGGCATCGCTGAGCGCCTGGTGAGCGGCGGCAAGGGCGAAGCGGGTATTGACGCCGGAATTCTCCCAGCGTTGCGGGTCGCGCACATAGCCGCCAAGATCGAAGTTCTTCACCTGGGCGGCAAAATTCGTCGGAAAGGCGCGGGCATTGAACAGCGACACCGGCCCAACGCCTGTCCGGCCTTCGAGCTGGGCGTGATACAGCTCGGCCGGAGAATGTCCCAGGGGCGTGATCGCTCCCATGCCCGTGATGACGACGCGTCGACGCATATCTTTGGCCCTCGGCTATCGGCAGTCAGCTAAATCAGCAGACAGCTAAATCAGCAGACAGCTAAATCAGCGGTTCACGATCAAATGTCGGTCACCGGCTTCTTGCCACAAGCTACTTCCATCGCTTGCACACCGCGACGGCGCATTGGCCCATCTCGGTGAAGGCGATCTTGATGAAATAGTCCTTGGTCATGGGCTGTGTAGAACGGATGACGTTGACCGGGCAAGCGGGGTCGGGCTCGGTATAGTTCAAGGTCGCGGGGACCAGTCCGTGTTCCATGCCAAGCAGGCTGGCGGCCAGTTCGGTGGGGCTGCCGCCGGCACTCAAATTGCCGAAGTAACTCTTGGGCGCGAAGACCGGCACCGGCTGGGGCAGGGAACCGAAAACCTCGAGCAGGGCGCGCGACTCCCAGGCATCGGACTTGATTGAGCTCAGACCGTGAGCGTTGACGTGATCGACATCGCCCGGACCGATGCCTGCATGCTTGAGGGCGGTGCGGATGGCACGGGCTAATCCGCGGCCAGAGGTGTCGCGGTCAAAGGCGGCGCCGAAGCCGACAATCTCGGCGTAGATACGCGCGCCGCGTGCCAGGGCGTGGTTGGCCTCTTCCAGGACCAGAACGCCCGACCCCTCGCTGATGACCCATCCGTCGCGGCCGCGATCGAAGGGGCGGACCGCCGACTCCGGCGACTCATTGCGTTGCGACAAATGTCCGAACAGGCACTGACGAACCATGCTGAGCGGATTGACGCGGCCGTCGGCCCCGCCAACGAGGAAGAAGTCGGCCTGGTCGCGCTTGATGATGCGGTACGATTCGCCCAGCGCCAGCAAACCGGCCACGTCCCCCTCGGTGATCGTGTTGTTGGGGCCTTGGGCATTGTGGAAGATGGACACGTGGCAGGCGAGCATGTTGGGCAGATACTTGAGCATCCACAGCGGCGGAATGCAGCCGAGGCCCTGCTTGCCCCATTGTTCAAGATCGACGCTGCCGGGCTGGCAGTTGACGCTGGCTTGCGAGGCCGCCCCCAGTTCCTCGAGTTCGGTGGGCAGCAAACCTGCGCCGAACTCGACGCCAAAGCGCGTGGGGTCGAGCTTGTCCTTGTCGACCTTCGAGTCGTCGATGGCCAGCTGCGCGGCGGCGACGGCGAGTTGAATGGCCCGAGCCATCAGGCGCAGGCTTTTACGATCCTTCTTCTCGATATAGTTCTTGGCGTCGAAGTCGCGGATTTCGCCCGCGATGCGGCTGGGGAGGCCGCTGGCATCGAATGTCTCAACAGCTCGAATGCCGCTCTGGCCGCGACTGAGCGAATCCCAGAAGCTGGCCGCGTCCAGCCCGATCGGGTTGACGATCCCGATACCGGTGATGACGACGCGGCGAGAAGACGAAGACATTTCGCACCTGCAAGTATGTTCCGAAACGCTGCTCGGCTGGTTCCGATGAACCGAGGCATTCCGGGACTCGGGCGTGTCCCCGAAACCCTCAGGCGGCCTGAATGCCCGTTTCCTGGACAATTTTAGGCGGGTTTCGAGGAACGGCCCCCATTTTCAGTTTATCAGGAGCCGTCCTTGTGGTCGGTCGTGGCCTTGACCAGACCCAGCAAGTGCTTCAATTCTCCGGTGAAGACAAAGTTATGGTCCCCGAAGATCTGCTGGGAGCGAGCCTGATCGAGATGGGCGAAGAAGATCTCGGCATCGGCGACGCGTTCCAATTCTGTCGAACTGACGCCTGGAGGCGGGGCCGCAAAAATTCGGCCCTGCACCGAGGCGCCTTCCGGTCTCAAAAAAACCAAGTCGGTTTCATAGATCAGCTGACGGCCCGCCAGCACTTCACCGTGAAATCGCGCTTGCAGGATCTTGGCCAGGATCACCTTCTCGCGGTAGTCGTTGGCCTCGCCCACCAGGATGCCCCCGGTCTGCGCGAGCCCCTCGAGCATCAGGGCCGCCGGCATGACTGGATAGCCTGGGAAGTGATCGGCAAAGTAGTCCTCCGCCAGGCTCAGGTTCTTGACGGCGCGGGCGAACTGGCCGCTCTTGAACTCCACAAAACGGTCAATCCAGATCCAGCGCATGGTCCTGCGTTCCCGCGATCCCGCGTTACTGCCGACACCTACTTGCCGTTCACGGCCCCGTTCGTGTGTCCGTTCAACTTGTCCTGGATGTAGCGCGTGATCATCTCGACCGTGAACAGGTCGCTGATGGCGCTCAGCTCAGGGTTCTGCTCGAACTTCGCAAGGTTTGCGAAGGGCATGCGGGCACGCAGCTCGGCGATGCCCTTGTCGGTGACGCGGCCGTTCTGCACGAACTCCGGGTCGCCCTGAAAGATCGATTCCGGGAACAGCTCGCCCCGCGGAATCTTGATGCCGAATTCGCGCTCCAGGCGGAAGACAATGTCCAGGAAATCGATGGACTCAGCTCCCAGGTCGCCCTGCAGCGTCGAAGTGGGCTTGATGTCATCCTCATCCACGTTCAGCGCCTCGACCAGGGTCGCAGACACTTTCGTGTAGATCTCGTCCTGACTCGGCATGGAAACCTCCAAGTTAAACCTCGTTGGCAGACAGCTTCGACGGCTCACTGGACCGGCGAAGATTTTTCACTCTCGTTCGCGGAACCTGCCCGGGAACGAATTCTTGTTCACACCGGAGCGGCGCCCAGCCCCAGTCCCCCATCGACCACCATCACCTGGCCGGTAATGTAGGAGCTGTCCGGGCCGGCAAGAAACACCACCATGCGGGCGATGTCTTCGGGCTGGCCCAGCCGCCGCATCGGGATCATTTTCTTGATGAGGTCGCCCGCCTTGTTGCGGACGGCCTCGCTCATGTCGGTCTCGATGAAGCCGGGAGCGACGGCGTTGACCGTCACGCCTCGGCTGGCCAGTTCGACCGCCAGCGCCCGTGTCAGGGAGTTGATGGCCCCCTTGCTGGCCGCGTAATTGCATTGCCCCGGGTTGGCATGGTCGGCAGCGATGCTCGAGATATTGATGATCCGACCGCGACGCTGCTTCATGAACGTATAGGCCAGGGCCCGGCAAAAGTTATAAGTTCCCCCCAGATTCGTTTGCAGCACACTGTGCCACGCTTCCGGCTCCAGCCGCACGAAGAGGTCGTCGCGGATGATGCCGGCGTTGTTGACCAGGATGTCGATGCGGCCAAACTCCTTTTCCGCCCGCTCGGCGCACTTCTGTGCCTCTTCGAGGCTGGCGACGTCGGCCTGCAAGGCCAGCGCCACGCCCCCCAACTCGGCGACCTCGGCGGCTAGGCTTTCGGCCGCTTGCTGACTGCCCTTGTAGACAAAAGCCACCTTGGCGCCTTCGGCGGCCAGGGCCTTGACGATGGCCCGGCCGATTCCGCGGCTGCCGCCGGTCACCAACGCTCCCTGATCCTTCAACTTCATGTTGCCTCTTCTCGCACTCTCAGTTCGCCGCCCTGGCGCCGACTGCTGTACTTACCAGGGGCATACTGTTCGTCAGCACGGCATGCAAGCCGCGCAGGTGTTCCACGATGCGTTTGTCAGCGGCCTGCATGGCAGGCACGCGATCGCGAAGGTTGTAGCGCGCCAGCGTTAGCTTGGCCGACACCGTCGAGCTGCCATCAACTTCGCCCTTGCCCTTGAATGTGGCCAGCTCGTCGGTGCACTCCACCAGCTCAGCGCTGGCCACCAGGTTTTTTCCAGGAATCATGAAGTTTCCATACTTCACGTTTTTCACTTCCCGCAGGACGATGACACTGTGTCGAAAATCCTCGGTGATGCGCAACAACCAGGCGCCGGCTTCCACCAGGGTCTCCAGCATCAAGACCCCTGGCATGACAGGGAAGGTGGGAAAGTGGTCGGCCAGGTACTCCTCGCCAAGGGTCAGGTTCTTGACGATGCGAATGCGCTTCGCGGGCTCGAAATCCAGGATTCGATCCACGAGGTTGAATCGCATGGTCTTAAACCCGACGCCTAAATGGTTTAGGGCAAAAACCGGCCGCCATGTTTTGCTGCAAATGGGCAGTATATCGGGGGCTGTTTATCCCGGCAACCCGAATCTCCGGAGCCGACGGGCCAGCTTCCCTTGTCCATACCGCCTTCCCTGCTGGCAATCCTTGCCCAGCTCACGTGTCTTCCCCACGCAGGTCTGTCGATATTTGCAAAATTGCTTGGATTTCGCAATTCGGAAAAACCGCAAAGACTGGAGAAACCTTGAGTTGAAGTCAGGCTGCGCGGTCTGCATGAACTTGGCCGGTTATGCACGGGAACATGACGATGTGACCGAATCTGCCGACAGGCGACGATCACCATGTCGGATCGCGGACAGCTGTTGCCCTCTGCACGGCGTGCGACCTCACCATCGTTTCTGCCCGGGTGGGGCCGGGTCATCCAGCACACTCAGCCCGAACGGGGCAAAAAGGAACACGCCGCTGTAGTAGCCGGTCTGCCCCAGAGTTTCGTTATCAGCCAGTGTCTTGACGCCGGCTGTGATGGCGGTGCGCAGAGCTTCGCGCATGATGCGCCGATGTTCCTCGTTGCCGGTAACGGCCGCCTCGTAGGCGAACGCCTCGGAGGCGTGAAACGTGGCCGCACAGAATCCCGGCGGTGGAGAGTTCCGGAAGTGCCGGCAAGAAGTGAGATAGAACGACTTGTGCCTCTCGCTCCAACAGTCACGGATCATCTGATCGATCCCGGCCGACAGGGCTTTCAGGACTTCGGGATCGTCGGTGATGCGGTGGTAGCGTGCCAGGGCCGTCAGGGTCAAGCCGAGCATGTACATGTTATTGCCTCGGCAACGCCCCGACTCTGCCGAGACGGCACAGTGCCCATGCGCGAGCACGACAACCCAGCCTTTCTTCGGATCCAGGTTTTTCTTGAGCACCAGCCATTGCTTGTGCGCGGCGGTCAGGTACTTCTTGTCGCCTGTGGCTTCATGGGCGTTGAGCAGCAGGTGCAGCGGCCAACCGATGTTGCGGATGTGGTCGGTGTATCGTGTCGGGCACAGTTCTGCCATGGCGTCGCTGGCCAAAACTCCAACCTCGCGGGCCCGCCGGTCGCCTGTGAGGAGGTAGTAGTCGAAGACACCGCCGATCCACACGTGGCCGAAGTCCCAGAGTCCGACCTGATAGGCGCCCTTCATCTTCAGCGGGGCCTCGTTCTCGTACTTGCCGCCGACGAAGCGAGCATAGTATCCGCCGGTATGGCCCACGCAGTGAGGCCAGATCTGACCGGGTCGCATGTTCGCGGAACCAGGGTACGCCCGAATGTGCGGATTCGAAACGTGCAGAACATCAACGTCCAGAAAGTGTCGGGCCGCCTGCTCGGCCCGGTCGAAGAAGCGCCGATTTCCGGTGCGCAGGTATTGTTGAAACCAGATGCGGGATGTGTCGTATTCCAGGTTGCCCCACGAGTCCCAGTTGGTGTTGTACCAGTCACCGTAATTCAGCATGCCATACTCGCGAAGGCGGTCGCGTTCAGCACGGTGACGGTCCAAGAAATCGGTCACGAGAGTATCGTAGGCGCGATACTTGATCGGATCGCTGGGTGGCAGCGGGCCGACCGCTCGACTGACGCTCACCTGAAGCGGTTCGCAAGAAGCGAGCAGCGGCTTTTCAGCGGCTTGAAAAAAGTCGGCAAGCCGGACTGCATCCGGTTTGCCTGCGAAAAAGGTAGCCCAGAGTTCCTGAGTACGCGCCACCCCGCACTTGAACGAGTAGACTCCCTGGCGCAGGTAGTACGATAGTTTGCACTCCTCAGCAAGCGATTTGCCGTCGTACAACCCGTTGGGACAGATGCCGATGCGAAGCTGACCGGCTGCGGCCTCGATGTCCTTTGGCCAATTCTGCCACCATTCGCGCACACCGACCGCCATGCCAAGGTGGTCGCTGCCGACGGCGGCCCAGCCGGCGCCGCGCCGACCTGCCGGCTTACCGTCCAGGTCATAGCGGCCATCGTCCACTTGAAAGAGTAGGCCGGCGGCGCGTTCCTTGCCATCGAGCATGATGCGACTACCATCTTTTCGAGCATGAGCAAACACCAGGTCGAGCGCATCAATCTTGGCCATCATGTCGTCCTGATGATCGTTGATAAACGTGTGATGGAATCGCAAGAATGGCTGGCCGCGAAAAGCATGGATACGGACGATGTAACGGAACAGCGCACCTCTTGCTGAACGGTGAACACCTTCGATGCGAACGCTGGCGCGCAATGGTCCGGAATCCTCAACAGTCAACTTTGCGGGCGCCCGATCTGCGCGGAAAACGGTCCCATCGGGCGAAGTAAGGATGATGCCGGCGCCTTTGGAACCCGTGACCCGTTCTGCGGCGGAGAACCGGCCGTCCTGGTTGGCGTCGAGCCACACTTCATCCAGCAAGCGAAACGCCGTCGAGGAGAGCCGCAGTCGAAGCGGACCGGTGTTGATGGCGATGGCATGTCCTTCGTTGCTCACGGTGACTGGCTTTGAGACCGCATGACGCTTCACGCCAGGACCGTAGCGCAGGGAGAAGGTTCTTTTCTCAAACGCCTTGAGGTCGGTCTGAAAATCCAGTAGCAGCCAGCGCACCGAACCATCCGGCCAGCGCGAAAGCACCTCGGTTTGGAGCGGAGTTTCACGATCGTCCGCGCTGAAGAGCACTGCCGCCTGGGGATCGCGGAGCAGGCCCCTAGCAATGGGGACGCCGGAACTGACCGGCCAGCCGATCCGGTGCACTCCCGCTGGTTCGGTAACCGTAACAGTCAGCTCAGCAGCGAGCCCCGCGCAAGGAAATACGGCAAGAACCGTGTAGCTCATCAAGCAGGCTGCCATTCGGTTCATGATTTTCATCCCCGTGAAGGCGGGCACGGCCCCCCGGACCGTGGTACGACACTTTTTTGCCAACGATCTTTGGCCCTTCGGTGTTTGCCAATGTAGGATAGGTTGGATCTCAGGGCGAGGGTCATTCATGTATACACCAGTCTTCGGGCGACCGGCCACTGGCTTGCTCGTATCGGCGAGTTCTGCGAGCGATCTGTCAACGCCGCCGGTTTCGCCGTCATCGGTGCTGCCGCTACCCGCAGCGGTGCCCGCGACGCCGCCGTGTCGGGCCCGATGCGCTAGCTCGTTCCTGTCCACGTACTGGTCGGTGTTTGCCGGCTGCGGGCTTGCTCTGCTTGTCGTCGTCACGGGACTGGCGCTGGCGATCAACTACCTGGAGCGCGCACCGGGCGAAGAAACCGTCGCGGCTTCCGCACCGATCATCGCGCCGTCCCCTTCTGCCGCGGCGCCAGTGCCTCTGCAGGCTCCACGCAATGTGCCGGTGCCGGCAATCGTCAAGATCGTCGATTTGAAAGTATCGCCGCCCCCGGCTCCAGCGTCCGCGGCTCCAACCTCGCCTGTCAACAAGGGCGATGAACCGCCAGCCCCCAAGCTGCCGGATTTTCTACTCGACGAAGCTGGCATCGGTATCGATGTCGCCAAGGACGGACCGAAGGTGGGCAAGGCCTTGCCGGAGGAGCCGCCAGGGGCGCTTCCCAGATGCGAAACCTACGGCACGGCGATCAACTTCGTGCGCAGCCCGTTGCAGGCCGCCAAGTTTGCCCAGACCGAGGACAAACTGGTGTTCACGCTGCATGTGTCCGGCAACTTCGAGGATCCCGGCTTCACATGAAACAACGCCCAGGCCCTCCGTGAGAAGGCCCTTAACAATGAAGATGTCGGTAGCTACATGAACGAGTTCTTTGTCAATTCCTTTCAGAAAGTCGCCACCTTTCGCAAGAATGGCGATAACAAGCAAGGCGGCAACGTGGCCAGCTATTTCTGCACGCCCAAGGGGCAGGTGGTTCATGCCATCGCCGGCCCCGTCGATGCTGCCACTTTTCTGCGTGAGGCCCGCTGGACCGTCGAGCTTTGGAAGCTGGCCCAGCTGGAGGGCAACGACAAGGCCACCAGACTTGCTGCCTTCATGCGCAAGGCTCATCTTGACCGCCTTCGCCAGGACTTTCCCGGAACCCATGCCCAGAGGACGCCCGGCTTCGCCGTCCAGGCCCTCATCGCTCCCGGCCGCGGCAACCAGCTGATCCAGAACCTCGACAACCAGGCCAAGGTGCACCTGCTACTGGGCAACTATCCCCTGCCCAAGGTGCAACAGATCTACTCGCTCGTCTTCGAGAGAATCCTGAACGAACGACTTTCCACCGTGCCGGTGGTGCAGAAGTAAAGGCCCGGTTCAACTTCAGATTGCCCGCCGTTGACGGCGGGTGCTTGGGCGCGCTTTGAGGGCCGTTGGCGGGCCTTCCAATAGGTTCTTCGCTCGGCCTTATTTGAGTCGGTTCAGGCCCACGCTGGCCTCGTAACGCACCGGCGCCGCGTTGGCGGGTTCGGCGGCCTGGCGTAGCAAGTTGGCGATGCCGGGGGCATCGGTCTCGGCCAGACCTCGCAGCGCGCCCGCACGTACCCATACGTTGTCCTCGCGCAAGAACCTGGCCACGTCCTTGTCTTCTGGATCGGCGACAATCCGGGCGATGGTTCGAGCGGCGATGTAGCCGAGTGGCATTCCCTCCGGGCCGAACGTTCCTTGCGGATTGGCGGGGACGGCGAGTCGCGTCAACGCTGGCAAGGCGTCGCGGGCTTGCAGCTTGCCCAGGGCCTCGCACACCCACCAGACGCCGACCGTGTCGCGCACCTTGGCGAAGGCGTCGAGCTTTTTGATGAGCGTAGGGACCGCGGCCTTGTCGCCGCGCGCGGCAAGGCCCTTGGCTGCAAGGTAGTGGGCGTACGGATACGGCGTCTCCAGCCCCGCGAGCAGCGTACCGAAGCCTGCTCGTCCGTAACCCTGGCGTGTCTCCTCCGCCTGCACGATCATCATGCGATCGGCTCCGCCGGCCTGGGCCATGTTCAGATTGCGAAAATGCCCGGGCGTCAGGCAGGCATCGAGATACTTCTTGAGCGCTTCGCCATCCTCCGGCGGTTTCGCGACGGACAGGTCGAACTCGCGGAACGTCGTGTCCCGCCACTTCAAGCCGCGCGGCGGATACCATGCCTCCAGCGGTTGCGGCTCCGGCAGATGTACTTCGGGAACCGGCTTCTCGGCGAGGCGATAGGCGTCCTGGATGTCGGACAGGGCGTAGCGGGCCTGCTGGCGGATGAGCGTGATCGGGTCGCGCGTGGCGATGTCGATCAGCAGTGGAATGGCGTCAGCGTTGCCACGCCGGGCCAGGCCGCGCACCAGGCCGTAGCGGATGTCGCGGAACATCGTCCGCGGATCGGCGATCGGCTTCAGCCTGGCAACGTCGGCGATTCGCTGAGCGAGCGCCTGGGCCATGTACGCCTTGTCGCGCTCGTTGTCGTCGGGCATGCCCTTGCCCATGCTGGCGATTTCCGGGAACGGATATGGCCTGGCGATCTCGGCAGCCAGTGTGTCGGCGGCCTTGGCGCTCACGCCGATTCGCCCAAGCAGCACGGCGGCATCGACGCGCTCGCGCTGGTTTTTCGAAGTCAAGAACAGGACAACGCGATCTTGCAAGTCGCGGCGTTCGGCCGGCGTCTTGAGATCGGCATCTTCGAGCAGGCAGCTGAGCAGCCACAAGGCTTCCTCGCCGCCGATGGTCTTGACAACATTGAAAGGACGGCCGTGCTCGCTGAATGGCCTTTCGAGGTTGATGCCCTTGACGAGTTGCTGATAGATCGGATCGTCGGCATGCTGCTTCCCCTTCAGGGCAGCGAGCAAGACCTCGACGGCGCGGCGGCGATGGCCCGCACGCTCAAGCAAGATGCGTGGCATGAGGACGCGCTGCGTTTCGTCGCGCATGCGGTCCTCGAAGCGTGGCTTCTCCGTGAAGGTGTTGGGCAGCAGCGCGATCAGCAGATGGATGTCTTCGATGCCGACCATGGCGCCGGCGATGATGAGCGCCTTGATGAGGGCATATTCCTCCGGCCGGGGGCCGTGCTGGAGATACCGGCTGATGTGGACTTTCTTGTTGGGGACTTCGCGGCGGATGGCCTCGCGGATGGCGGCGACGGCCTCCGGCGTGCCGATGCGGCCCAGCGCGATCGCCGCCTCCGCTGCGTGATACTCCTGCACGTGCTGCTTCAGCCAGGGAATCAGCAGATTGACGGCCTCGGCATCGCGCAGCTTGCCGGCAGCACGGACGGCACCGATGTCAGGCAGCTTCTTCGCCAGTTCGCCGCGAACCTTGGCGAGAATCTCCGGCGTCGGTTGCTGACGGCCGAGGGCGTCGAAGCCGGATTCCTTGTTGATCGCCTCCAGGGCGCTGGTCAGCGCGAAGCGGACCTGCCAGTCCGTGTTGTGCAGCAATGCGTTGTGCAAGTCCTTCGCGTCCGAGGAGCTCGACAGCCTCGTCAGTGCCAGCGCCGCCGAGCGCCGAACCTGGACGACCTCGTCCTTGAGCAGCGTCTTGATCGCCGGAACGTCCTTGACCGCTTCGTCCTCGAGGTACATCAACATTTCGCAAGCCCGGGCGCGTAGCTCCGGACTCTTGCTTGCCAGCATCTTTCGGAAATAGCCCGAGTCGCCGAGCCGCGCTTGCCGGCGATACGCCTCCGGCTCGTTGCGGCGGTATTGCATGTCGGTGGATTCGCGGGTGATGCGGACGGGCGGCAGCTTGGCGGCGGCGACGGAGACGTTGGGGACCGCCTCGGTCTGCGGGGCGTGGCAGCCGTAGCAGGAGCGGGTCTCGCCGGCCCGGCCGACCATGTAGGCCATCTGCGTGGCCGGGTAATGCGCGCCCATCTCCACCGACGTCACAGGATAGTTCCACTTCATCAAGAGGCGATTGCCGCCGGCATCGAGCGGGTCGAGGAAGATCGGCGTGTCGGCCGGCGCCTCGAAGTAGGCGCTGCCGTCCGGGAGGATCGGCACGACGCCGAGGATGCGCGTCTCCAGGTTCGTATGGCTGCTGGTGGTGACGCCGGTGTATTCCGCCTCGATGACGCGGAGGAAGCGGGCCTGCTTCAGCACCTTCGTCCGTTCCGGATTGTCGGACTCACGGCCGGCGACCACCAGGAACTTCGTCATCGGCGTCGCCTCGCCGGCTTTCGGTCGTCTGTGCTGCGTCGGCAGCACCGCCGGTCGCGGCTTCTCGACCAGCACCGGAACGGCGTCGAACTCGGCGTAATTCGGGATATTGAGGACAAGCTGCTCGTCGCGCGTGTTCGGGTCACAAACGTAGATTCCGGAATCACGGGCGCCCGGCAACGTCGCCGAGAAGAGGAAGCGGCCATCCTGCAGCGGCTGCGGCGTGGACCGCGTCCCCAGCGGCGACAGGTGGCTGCGATGGGTTGTGCCGCCCAGTTGAACCGATGTCGTGCCGGGAAAGATCGGCGCCAGAGCGTCGCGCACCGATAGCCCGGCCCGGAGGTCCAGGATGGCGGGGCCCATCTCCGATTGCAGGAGAATCCGGCCATCGGGCATCTCGCGCGCCTGCGTCAGGCCGATGCCGCTGTGCCGCTCGCGGTTGAAGAAGCGATACTGCCCGCTGCCGAACAGGTGGCGCTCTTCCGTGCCGTCCGGATTGACGGTCATCAGGAAAGTTTCGTGCTTGTCGTAGGGTGGCACGTCGATGTGGAAGGCGTCCCAGAAGGTGAACATGATCCGGCCGTCACGGAGAACGGTCGGCTCGAAGTACGTTCCCGGCGCGAAGGTGAGCTGCTCGATGCCGGTGCCGTCGCCATTCATCACGAACAGCGTCTCGGTGCGTTCCTCGTGGTATTCCTCCAGGTAGCCGGTGCGGTCCGAGCAGAAGACGATCCGGCCATCGGGAAGATAGGTCCCGCCGAAGTCGTTGAATGGACCATCGGTGAGCTGCTTCAATTCGCTGCCGTCGACGTTGATCTCGTAGAGATGGAACCAATCTTCACCGTCGCGGCGCATGGCGAAGAGCACTTTCTTGCCGTCGAAGGATGGCTCCGGCTTGAAGACCGAGCCGGTCTTGAGATGCGTCAACCGTGTCAGCTTGCCGTCCGGGCGCGCCGGCACGAGTGCATAGAGATTTCGTCCGGGGCGGACCGGTCCCATGGTCCGCTCGGGACGATTGTAGGTGGAGCTGCGGGCGTAGACGTAACCATCGCGCCAGTGGTACGACCCCTGGTAGACGCCGACGCCGCCATCGGTGCGTTCGTCAAACATGGGAGCGCCGACGAAGACAATGCCGGGGATGTCGGCGACGAGACGGGAGCGTGATGGACCGGAGTCCTCGCCAGGACCAGTCGCCTGCGGTTTCCCGCTAAACGAGACGATGATGGCGACCACGCCGAGGGAGAAAGCGATCTTGCGCACGATGAACCCTCCCGACTCGAACTTCGGATTTCGGGTCGGGTGCCATGCCCACGGCTTTGCGTGGGCATGGCCAACCCGCTTCCCACTTGAGGCATGTGAGCCGAGGCGCGTCGGGACTGCCATGCCCACGCAAAGCCGTGGGCATGGCACCCAGATCTCTTGGCAATCAGTTGGCGCCCGGGATCAACTGCTTGATTTTCTGAACCAGGTCGCCGACGCCTTCCTGTACGGCGGCGGGGACGACCAGGCGAGCCTCCATGCCGCTTGCGGAGAGCCGTAGGGCGGCGCCCACGGGCGGCGTGTCAGGAAAAGCCGGCAGCTGAATCGGCAGAAACCCACCGACGGCGCGATTGACGAGTTCCATCGTGCCCTTGGGGCTGAAGTAGCCAGCGAACTGCGAGCCTTTCGGCAGCATGGCAGCGGTCTTGAGGACCTCCGGATCTTCTCCCAGGAATGCCTTCTTTCGGTAAGCATCGAGGACGCTCTTTATGCCGGCGGCCGAAGTGTAACCGATCAGCACGGTGGTCTTGTCCGCCGGAACGATGCTGTTGCGCAGCTTGCCGCCCTCGCCGAAGATCATCTCGCCGATCTTGCCGCCGAGACCGCCGGGGATTTTCTCAAACGTTTCGCTCATGTCGGTCGTGGTCTCAAGTGCGGGAATCTGACCAACCTTGACGTCCTTGATCTCGGCGGGTTTGGCGCCGGGAATCTTGCCGTCCTTGTAGACCTCGTTGACCTCGAGGGTGGCACGCTTGAAGCGCTTCAAGTACGCGGCGGAATCGTCCACCTTCATCACCATCATGGTGCCGCTGAAGATCGGTTCGCCGGCCTTGGCGACGCCCATCATGAACGACGCGCCGCTGACGCCCTTGTACATGTCCGTCATGGCCGTTTCGAGTTTCTTGGCTTGCTCGGCCGGGAGATCGGGGGCCGAGACCTTTACGAGGTCGATAACAAGCTTGGTCATGCTGACGCCGTCGGCCAGGCCGCCGCCGCCGGCGGCGATGACAAAGGGCCCGGCCGGCAGTCCGACCAGCGGCCCGCCCGCCGGCGCCTTGGCCTGGGCTCCGAATTTCGCGAACGGCCCCTCCTGCGCGAACAACGCCTGCACGTCCACGATCAGGTCGCCCTTGTCCGCGAACTTGCCGCCCACAGCGATATGCGTGACTTCAATGGCGCATTTCTTCAGGAATTGCTCGATGCCGTCAACATAGCCCATGATGAACTTGGCTTCATCCGGAAGGGGCTGGTTCTTGAACTCCCCCAGTCCTTCACGGGCCTTGGCGACAAGAAACTCGATGCCCTTGGAGGTGACGACGGCGCCGAGATCGACCTTGGCAATCCAGCCCTCGAGCGGCTTGACGACGCCGGCGATGCCGCCCTGGCCGGTGACGATCTTCTTGAGTGCGTCCTTGTTGGCCCCTTCGGTGACGATGGCGTAATCGCCCTTCTGCTTCACCAGCAACGATTCGTCCTTCGCCTTCACAGCGTCGGCAAAGTCCTTGAAATTGCTGACCGGAACAATGGCGACGACGACCGGCCTCTCGCCCGGAAAAACGGCGGCCACGATGCTGCCTTTTTCATTGATTCCCTTGTTGACTCCGAGTTCGCCGAGAGCCTTCTTGAGCGGCGATCCATCGAGCGGAACCTGCAACCGCTTGAACATGGCCTCGATCTTGTCGCTGACGCGGTCC
The DNA here is from genome assembly GCA_016873095.1 of Planctomycetota bacterium. GTDB lineage: Bacteria > Planctomycetota > Planctomycetia > Gemmatales > Gemmataceae > VGYC01. Next base: position 26,338 of record VGYC01000077.1, read on the forward strand.
AGGTTGTTGACAAAGCCAAAGCCGAGCGCGTCTGCCGGGACCAGGTCGAGGGCGCCCTTTGGCTGAGCCAGCACGGGCGCCGCCGCCAGCAACAAGATCGCCAGCCCCAGCACCACATTCCTTAGCCGTTGCATGACCAATACCTCCAGGGGGTTTGTGTTTCCGTGAGGCGACATTATATGTGACTTTTGCGTTTCGAGTTTCGAGTTTCAGGATTCAGGTTTGACCTTCGACCGACCCTTGAACTCGAAACTGCATGGGGGCTATGGGATGCTCTTCAGAAACTTGCGGGCCTGGTCGGTATCCCAGTCCATGGCTCCCGGGAACTCGAAAACGACCTCACCCTTGCGATTGACGACGTATGACACCGGGATGAATTCGGGGTTCAGGATTGGCGGCACGCCTTCGGTGGCGATGTGGACGGGGAGCGTCCAGCCCTTCTTCTTGACAAACTCCTTGACCTTGGCCGCTTTCTCGGTCGTGACGATGAGAAAGGCAATATCGGAGTCCTTGACGGAATCGTGCAGCGCTTGAATGCCGGGCATTTCCCCGACGCAGGGCGGGCACCAGGTGGCCCAGCGATTGATGAACACGACCTTGCCGCGCAACTGGTCCATGTCGACTTCCTTGCCGTCGAGCGATGTCACGGTCCAGCTTCCCGGCAACTTGCCTAGGACCTTGAGAGATTTGACGGGCGGAAACGGACCATCGCTCCGCTCGGGTGAGCAGGCCGAAACCAGGGCAGCATTCGCTGCTACCAGAAACAAGAAGGCGGCACGCCGACACATGGCACGATCTCCCAGGGATGAATGGCAATTACTTCTTCAGCAGCTTCATAAACTCGCGCATGAACGCGTGGTTGTCGTGCCAGGTGCGCGACGTGACCAGGTGGTCGTCCACCACGACTTCGCGGTCCACGTAGTTCGCGCCGCAAACCTCGGCATCAAAGCGACACTTGCGGACGGTGGTGACCGTCCGGCCCTTGATGACGCCGGCCGTCGCCAGCACCTCGATGCCGTGACACACCGATGCAACCGGCCTTCCCTTGTCGCAGAAGTAGCGGACGGCGCGTAAGAGATCGGCATCGTAGCGCAGATACTCGGGCGCCCGCCCGCCGCTGATGACGATGCCGGCGTATTCTTCCGGCTTGATGTCGCGAAAGGCGATGTCAGCCGCCAGCTTGTAGCCAGGCGACTCGATAGTGATGTCCCAGTCCGGATGGGTGTCGTGCTGCACGAGGTGGTAGATGCGCTTCTCAGGCCCGGCAACAACAACCTGGAAGTCATCCTCGCGGATGCGATACAGCGGATACAGCGTATCAAACACCTCGGCAGCGTCGCCGATGATGAGCAAGACCTTTTTCATCGCTGTCCACTAAAGTTGTTCACGTTTCGCCCGGCTCTGGCCACATCCTGCAGCGCGTCGCCCATCTGCATCGTAAACCGATTATTTGCCGTGGTATTATAACAGCCGTCTGCTACGATAACCACCAACCCCACCGACAGGACCACTCCATGCCAACCGAACTTTACAAAGACTTGAAGGAAACCCTTGCCGGCAAGGGCGCGGCTCAGGCCATCGATTCCCTCTGCGAGTCGCTGCGCGAGAACAAGGACTACACGAACCTGTTCTACGCGCTATTGCTGAAGAAACGGCACGAGCTAGGCGTGTCGCCCGTGCCGACAGGGGCGTCGGCAGACCTGCCCCCCGAGATGCATGAGCCCTACGAAGACGCGATCCGCCAGGCCGGCAGGCGTGTCGGGCAGCTTTATCTCGACGAAGGCAACATCGCCGGCGCCTGGGCCTTTTACCGCATGCTCGGCGAGACGGCGCCGGTCAACCAGGCCATCGACCAGTTCCAGCCGGTTGAGGGAGAAGATTGTCAGTCCGTCATCGAGATCGCCTATCATCAGGGCGTGCATCCGCGCCGCGGCTTCGACATGATTCTGGAGCGCTACGGCATCTGCAGCGCCATCACGATGCTCGGCGGCCAGGAATTCCCGCACGGCCCGGAAGTCCGCGACTACTGTGTCAAGAAGCTGGTGCGCGCGTTGCACCGCGAATTGATGGAGCGTCTCAAGGCGGAGATCACGCGCACCCAGGGATTCGCGCCGACCGGCAAAAACGTCCGCGAGTTGATCGACGGGCGCGACTGGTTGTTTGGCGAGGACTTCTATCACATCGATGTGTCGCATCTGTCGGCCGTGGTGCAGATGGCCACCCAGCTTTCGACCAGCGAGGAGCTGGAGCTGGCCCGCGAGCTGTGCGCCTACGGCGAAAAGCTGTCGCCGCGCTTCCAGTACAACTCCGACCCGCCCTTCGAGAATCAGTATCGCGACTACGGCATCTACCTCGGCATCCTGGCCGGCGACGATGTCGAGGCCGGCCTCGATCACTTTCGTGCCAAGGCCGAGGAGGCTGACCCGGAGAATGTGGGCACGTATCCCGCCGAAGTGCTGGTGAATCTACTGCTGCGCCTCGACCGCACGCATGAGGCGCTCGCCGTCTCGCGCAAGTACCTTGCGCATGCCGAGGAGGGCCGGCTGGCTTGCCCCACGCTCGTCGAACTGTGCCAGCGAACCGGTGACTACGAAACGCTTGCCGACGTCGCCCGCGAACAAAACAACCCGGTGCATTATCTGGCGGGACTGATCGCGGCCAGGAAAGGTTAATGCGGGATGGAAGTTTAACCAGCGCATTGCGAGGCCGAAGCCGTCGTCATCAGCCGTCGTGCTCCGGCCATTCCTTCTCCCACGTCAGCCGGATCAACGCCAGCTTTCTCTCGACCTTGCGCTCGGTGCAAGTCAGCGCGTCGGCGATCTCACGGTTGCGGTAACCGAGCATGCGCAGGACGGCGAAGACGCGCAGATCGTCGTCGAGCGTTAGCAGCAGTTCCTCGCAATGCAGGTCAAAGTCGCGTGCGGGCATGTCGCCGGCAATATCGTCGAGGCGGAGCGGCGAACCGTCCGGCCAGAACAGGGCCGCCTCGCCGACGACCTTGCCACCGCCGCGTTTCTGCGCCCCTTCGCGCCGCGCCTGCTTGCGGGCCTTGCGGACCGTGATGAGCCCGAGCAAGTTCCACAGGTCGTCCCGGTCCAGGGAACCGGTCACCCGGTGCTGCTCGACGCGCTGGTAGAAACTAACAAAGGCGCTCTGAACGGCATCGTCGGCGTCGGCAACCTGCTGCGGCCGTCCAGAGAGAGTCTTGCGTGCTAGACCCAGCAGGCGCGGCAAGAAATGCTCCCACAATCCGCGCGCCGCCGCGGCGTCTCCCTCGCGCAGCCTCTCAAACAGTCCCGTCACGGAACCACTTGCTTCGTCCGCGGTCATGTGTTCATCCTGATGGAAGCTGCGCCGTCAAAGTAGCACGGAATCGGAATTCCGTGGTTCATTAGCCGCGCAGCCCTCAATAGCAGCCGGGCCGCGATCCTGAGGAGCCAGCCGAACGCTACCCGTCATGTCGCTGCCTGCTAGAATGGCATGGCAACCTCGAGCGCCCGTAGCTCAACTGGATAACCAAGCTCCTTGGCTGCCTCAAGCGACACCGCGATGCTCTTGCCTTGCTTGACGGACCTGATGCAGACTTCCTCACTGTCCCTGCCGCCAAGGTGATTCGATCCGGCGTCTTGTTGCGATCAGGACGGATGGAAGAGGCTCGTGTCTGCGCCCTAGACGGACTTCAGGCCCTTGGGCAGGACCCGCGAGAGACTGATCGGATCCGAGTGGCAGAAGCACTTGGGTTTGTCAATGAACTGCGTCCGGCCCTCACGCTATGGAAATCAATTCTAAAGCCCGATCGGGTCGACTCGTTCGTCTGCACTTCTCTCGAATGCGCCAAAAAAACCGGAGACGATGCTTATATCCTGTCGTTCTGCAAGCAGCTTCGGACGGCCGGTGTCCATAATCCCTACACGACGGAACTAGAGGTCGTCACACAAGAAAAATACAGGCTATTCGACGAGGCTATCGAGGTCATGCAAGCCTACCTTTCCGCGACGCCAAAAGACGATTTGGCTCGCGTTTTCCGGGTGCGCTTGGCAATCCTTGGCATGCGCCTCGGCCGCACCGAACTGATTGAGAAGGACATCGCGAACCTGCCACCCGTGGAGACGGCGCCGGTGAAAATCGCGGCGGCGGTGGCTTACATTCTCAGGAATGGCCCGTCCCCAAAGCAAGGAGTTCATTATGCCTATGAGTTGGTGCGCCGCCATTACGATGACGCCCTTGCGCGACAAGCTTATGTCGGCACAATCGGCGTGGGCGACGACCTCAGCGAACTCTTCCCCAAGCCTGCCACTGTTGCGCCGGGCTGTGCGGTGAAGTACAAGGCTGACGATACCGGCGAAGAGAAGTGGGTCATCATCGAGGATGCAGACGACCCGAGCTTTGAGCGCGAAGAAATCTCACCTAACCACGTCTGGGCGGTAGAGATGGCGGGACAGTCGGTCGGTGGAAAGTTCCACCTGCGCCGCGATCCGGTTCAGAATCGAATGGCGACGATTCAGGGCATTATCAGCAAGTTCGTCTACCGCAAACTCGAGATCATCAACAACTGGGAAGATCGCTTCCCCGACCAGTTTTTCGTCCGCAAATACACCTTCCCTACCAAAGAGGATGGCTCGCCCGACATCTCGCCGATCTTGAAAGTTATCGACCTCAAAGAGCAGCACCAGGAGGAGATGCACGCTCTCTACCGCGATAACCCAATTTCGGCAACGACCTTCGCTAGGTTTTCGGGTGCCGGACTGCTCAAATCCCTCTCCCAAATCGCGTCGCAAGGCACTCTTGCCACCTTTCTCGGAAAGATTCGCACGCTCGTGACATGGAAGACGGGAAGGAGCTTGGTCAGTCGAGCAGGCTTCCTAGCGTTCGCCCAGCCGATTGCAATCCGCACGGTTGGCCACCAACGTGTTAGGCAGCATGTATGGCCGCAATCGGCCGCGTGTCATTGATTCTCGATGTTGGCACGATCACCCGGAGACGTACTCAAAGCAGATCAACTCCAGGTCGGTTTGGTTCAGCCGTTTGACGGTACCGTCCTCTGCCTTCTGCTTCCCGAACTGCTCTGACAAGCTGACCACTTCCTCGACCAGGGTGGCGTCCTCCTTCGACGACTTCCAGGTCTCGTTCGCCGTCTTCAGTTTGGCGTGCAAAGCTCGGCCCATCGGCTGGCCCAGGAAGGTGATGCACGCCGTGGCCTTCTGGCGAGGCCGCTCGCAACCGGAGCAAACTGGCCGATGATGTGGCCCCGCTCGTTGGGGTGATTGCCACTGTCGATGCGGCGGATGTGCGGGTTGCCCGCCACCTTGAGAAACTTGGCGTCCCCGGTCAATCGCTTGTGCAGGTACCTGGCCGTATCCTTGAACGTGCTGAAGATCAGCACCTTCTTACCCTTCAAGTCGCCGGCCAGCAGTTCCTTGAGCCGTTCGAATTTGCCTTCGCTTTCCGCCAGCCCCTCGGTGCGTGCGTACAAGGTCTTTAGCAGCTTCACGTCGGCTTCCACGTCATGCGTCAGCTTCCGCAGCTCGTACTGGTTGAGATCGACGGTCGGCAGGCTCTCGATGTACTCCCTCGCTTCGGCCACGGCGTCCAGTTCATCTGCCATGCTCCCGGCGGTGATGTCGTCTTCCTCGTCTCGGGCAACGAAGCGAAGCGCCCGTTGAAAATCCTTTGAGGATACCACCTTCCTGTCCAGCAGATAGTCCTTGTACGTCTCCTCGAACGTCAGCGCCCGGCGCAGGCTCAGGCGGAACGCCTCGATGCTTGATTCTAGTCGCTTCAGAAACCGGGTCTTGAAGATACCGACGAGTCCTTCTTCACGGACTTGCTCGAACTGGTGCTGTTCCTCGTCCTTGATCGCCGACTTCTTCTTGTACGCCTCTAGCGTCCTTGAGCCCCAGAAGTTCTCTCGTTTGAGGCA
>VGYC01000078.1 GCA_016873095.1 Planctomycetota bacterium
CAATATATCCCCGTTTGGTTTGGAGGATGGTCGAAAAATTCTGAAAAAAACTGCAACCGCGGGCTTATTCTTACGAAGTCGAGAGTTCTGCGGGGGAAGAGATTTTTGCCCCTTGGTGAGAACCGAAAAAAGACTGGCTCGTCGTACATCGCAACGGGCTCAAATTTTACAATTTTTACTAGATTTCCCAAATTACGCATGCTATCCTTCTTTCAACCCAGGCTAGACTTCAGGTGTTCTTGCGCGCTGAGCGCGATGCGCTCCGCCGCCTTGCTCTTGCGAGATTCTCATGCCGTTCAGCGTTGTCGAACCGTGTATTCCGAGCCAATTTTCTCGCAATCTCGGGGATGCCGAATTGCAAGCCTTGCCGCCGACATTCCAGGCGGCAGACCCTTATCCAAGTCCCAATCGCGGCATGCCTTGCGTCGAGGACTTAGACTTTCGCCAGGTCGGCGACACGTTCCTGGGCTTCAACCTGAACTATGTCATCGGCCAGGGGGCATTTGCCAAGGTGTATCTCGCGCGACAGAAGGATCTCGGCAACCGACAAGTAGTTCTGAAACTCTCGAGTGAGTCTGCGGGGGAGATCAACGTCCTTTCCCAATTGCTTCATAGCAACATCGTGCCGGTCTATTCGGTCCATCGGGATGGGGCCTTGCACGCAGTTTGCATGCCGTTTCTCGGCACCGCCACCCTTGCGGACGTGGTCCGTAGTCTGCGAGTCTGGAATCTGCCCGATTCCGGCAAGTATCTGGTCAAGACGCTGCAAGATCACCGCAGCACACACCGTTCCTCAAAACAGCACGGTTCCACGGGTTCCAGTGGCTCTGGCGGAAGCGCCAACTCCAGAAGCAATGAAGCACTCGTCGGACAGGAGGGAATCTGTCCCGCCGATGCACCTGATTCGCCGAAACCCGCCACGCAGGTCTTTCTCGAGCAACTCCAGGGCCTCAGCTACGTCAATGCCGTCCTCTGGCTGGCGTGGCAGGTAACCGACGGGCTGGCCCACGCCCACGAGCGCGGTATCATCCATCGCGACTTGAAGCCGGCAAACGTCTTGCTGACCGATGAAGGCCGGCCCATGCTGCTCGATTTCAACCTGGCCCGGGACACCAAGATTCGAGAAGCGGATGGCGCCCGCCTGGGCGGCACACTACCCTACATGTCACCGGAACAGCTTCGCGCTCTCGGAGGCAACTCGGGAACGCTTGATGCGCGGAGTGATATTTTCTCGCTAGGCGTGCTGCTGTATGAGTTGCTGACCGGAAACTTTCCCTTCCCGGGTCATAATGGTCCGACGAAGGAAGTGGTCGCCAAGATGCTCAAGGACCGACACGGCAAGCCCCCGTCGCTGCGGAAATGGAATCCGGCGGTCAGTCCCGCGGTCGAGGCCATCATGCGTCATTGCCTGGAAGCCGACCCGGACCGTCGCTACCAGTCCGCACGCGCGCTGCAAGAGGACTTGCAACGGCAGCGCGACGATCTGCCACTCAAGCACGTAGTCGAACCATGCTGGCGCGAGCGGGCCGCCAAGTGGGTGCGGCGGCATCCGCGACTGACTGCCATGTCGAGTGTCGCTGGCATTGCGGCCTTGCTGGTGCTCAGTCTAGCGGTTCTGCTCTTTGCATCGTTCCAGCGCATCAGCCATTACGAGGCAGTGGAACAGTTTCACGCATTCAGCAAGGACACAAGCGCCGCCCATCTCCTGGCGGCTCATCAAGCCCCCGGATCTGGCGAACTGGACAGGCTCATGGAACTGGGAAAGAGGGCGTTGGAGCGTTACGGAGTCGAGTCCGAGGACTGGCGCGAACGTGGCGACGTCAAGCAACTTTCCGATGAGCAGCGCCAGCAACTTGCCGGCGGCGTGCAAGGATTATTGTTGATGATGGCGCGGGCCCGGGCCATCCAGGCACAGGACTTGCCGCTAAGCGAACGCGCCGCAGGCTTGCAACTCGCGATGCTCTTCAACGAGCGTGCCGAGCGCGATGGCGCGGCTGAGAGCTTGCCTCGCGCGCTGTGGTCGCAGCGCGCCCAGTTGCTGGCCATGCTCGGCGACAAGGGCGGGACGCAACGCTTTCAGGCCAAGGCGGACGCTGTCGCTCCACAAAACGGCCAGGACGCGTATCTGAGCGGGCGCGACCTGGCCAACCGGGGTCGCTTGCGCGACGCCATCCCTCTGCTGAAGCAAGCAACCAGCGACGATCCGCGCAATCTTCCAGCCTGGTTCCTGCTGGGGCGATGCCATGACGGCCTGTCGCAGGACAAGGACGCGCTGGCCTGCTACACGGTCTGCATCGCCCTCGAGCCTGACACGGCGGCGGCCCTCTTTTTCCGTGGCGTGGTTCATCTCCGGCAAAAAGACCATGCCTTGGCGGAACCGGACTTCACGCGCGTGCTCGCCCTCGAGCCGGGTAACGCCGATGCCTACTTCAATCGCGCACTGGCCAGGGACGGCATGGGGCGTACGAAAGACGCTCTGGCCGATCTGGATCAAGGCATCGCCTTGAAGACGTCGCCGACGCGCGTCTATTTCGCCCGTGCCCGCTTGCGCGAGAAAGCTGGCGACCGCGACGGCGCCAGCGAGGATCGCGCCGAAGGGCTCAAGCGCGAGCCCGATGCCGGCGACGAGCTGAGCTGGAGCGCCCGCGGCTTCGCCAAGCTTGCCGCCGACCCCAAGGGCGCCATGGCCGACTTCAACAAGGCTATCGAGATCAATCCGCGTTCTGCTTTTGGCTTGATGAATGCGGCCCATGTGCTCGCCGACAAGATGAACGCACCCGCGGATGCAGTCGCGCATCTGGATCGCATGCTGGCTGCCCACCCGGACCACATCCCGGCCCGCACCAGCCGCGGCATTTTGCTGGCACGCCTCGGCAAGGACAAGGAGGCCCGTCAGGACGCCGCCGACGCGCTGCACGCAAATCCCGGCGCTGCCCAGATCTTCCGCGCTGCCTGCATTTATTCGCTCACTTCCCGCAGGTCTCCCGCCGATGCCGTCGAGGCCATCCGCCGGCTCAAGCAAGCGCTCAAGCAAGGACATGGCTTCGAGCAACTCGAGACCAACGCCGACCTGGACCCGCTGCGCCACATGGCCGAATTCGGCCAGCTTGTGGACGCCGCCAAGGCGTTACGCTGATCGTCTGTACCTGCAGCCTGTGAATCAGAACTGAGCACGGGCATTTTCTTTCCTGTAAACCTGTCAACTTCTATCCTTGACAGCTTCCCCAGCTTGCGTTATTCTCTCCCATCAAAGAAGTCCCCTCATTGTCTATCTCACAGGTCGCATTCAAGGGGTCAAGGAAGGCCTGCCATGCAACTCGTAGTTCCGGACATACTTGCGGACGCGTGCGATCTGTCAACGGTGCTCGTCGCGCTCGGACTTGTGCTCGGATTAGTCCTGTGGCTGTTCGGCTGGGTGACGCACCGTTTCTGGGTGGTCATGCTGACGACGATGCTGGCTGGCATTTATGGCCTCTACGAAGCACCGGCGTTCCGGGCACATCCGCTGCTGGCATCGCTGCTGTTCGCGGTGACGGCGGGAGTGCTGGCGCTAGCAGTGGTGCGAGTGCTGGCCTTCGCTGCCGGCGGCTTGGCCGGCTTGCTCGCCCTGCATGCCCTGGCGCCCTCATGGAACCAGCCAGTTGTCAGCTTTCTGGCCTGCGGCCTTGTCGGACTGCTTCTCTTCCGTGTATGGATGATGGCATTGACGAGCTTTACCGGCACACTTCTCATCGCTTATTCAGGGTTGAGCCTCATCAATCGCTCCGGCAGCGTGGACGTCGTAACCTGGACCGAACAGGGGGAGGTCCTGCTCAACTGGATGTGCGCCCTGGTCGCCACCCTGGGACTGGTCACGCAATTCTTGCTCGATCAACGGCGTTCCAAGAAGGATCGCAAGAGCGGCAAGTCGTCGGGACCACGGGAATTGTTCTTGCCGTTCCCGCTAGGAGGCTGGGGCCTGCGGTTGCAGCGGCGCGCGGGGTAAGCAATCAACGTCGGGTTGCCTGACACACTTGCCCTTGCCGATCGCCATCTGCGGCAGCATCCGCGCATCCAGAATGTCCAGCTTCACTTCCTGATATGCGAGTTGCCCGCACGTCCAGGCGAAGAAGGCGTTCAGCATCGCGCCGGCCACCGCCAGATTCGTGAACAGGATTTGCGGACTCGACTGCGTGAGCTGGGCACAATCCGGATCAGTCGGCATCTTGCCTTTCGGGTTGGCGATCTCCGGGTGAAAGCGCGTGAGCGGCGCGGTCATGTCCTTGTCTGCATGGCGGATGTGGATTTGCACGTTGCCGTAGGTGCCACGTTGAGAGGGCGGCTCGACGCCGTCGTTGCCGCCACTGAACAGCACCACGTTGTCCAGTTTCTCGCAGTGATCCGAGACCAGCTTGCGAGTCGGATGGTTGTCCACGCACAGGAAAACGATGTCGCCGGGCCGGATGAGTTGCTCGATGTTCTCCTGCGTGACGAATTTGGGGACGGCGACCACGGCAACCTCGCAGGGTCCGAGCCAGTCGATGGTCTCGGCGGCTTTGACGTCCGCCTTGTTGCCGGCGCTGCCGAAGCGCATGCGCTGCCCGTTGGCTGCCTCGAACTTGTCGCCGTCCACCAGCACCAGCCGCATCGGCCGGGCCAGGCTGCGCAGGAAGATGCCGAGGAACTCCAGCACGATGCAGCCGATACCGCCCAGGCCGATGACCTTGATCCGGCTATCGTCGGGAAGCTGACACACAAGTTGATCGTTGGCTTTCTTCACAGAATCCTCCAGACAAGCGTCAAGATCACCGCTCGGCGGTTTCGCGCGCGTCATCCCACGCGAAACCGCCAAGCGGTGATGCTGACGCGTGTTTGTGCTATGAGGTTCAGTCCCAGCGCTTCTTGTTCTTCCCCGCTGCGTACCAGTCGCGGGGATCGACGTAGCTGCGGCTGCTCCAGGGGCGCTCAACCTTGACCGAGACGCGTTTCAGCCAGTCGGGATGGACGAAATCCCGGCGGCGCTCGTAGCCCTCGAAGATGTCGTCGAACGCGACCGGGAAGCGATGGCCGTCCACGGACATCTCCAGATGAAACTCCGGCGGCTCGCGCTCGATGCGACCGATGATGCCGTGGAAGCCGTCGCGATGCTTCTCATCCAGGCGGTCCGTGAAGCTGGCGTAAGCGCCGATGTCGCCGTGGCAATGAATATCGCCGATGAGCAGATGCCGGGGCAGCAACGGCGGCGTCTGGTAACGTACGTCAAGCGGCGACCGGCCGCCGTACGATTCCGAGACGGTGGCCTCCTGCTCCGGCACCACGATCTTGTAATGCTGCGCATCCATGTTCCACAGCAGCAACACGACGGACTCCGAGCGATGGATCTGGAAGACGCGGTCGAAGAAACCGACGATGTATTCCAGAGCAGGCCGGCTCAGTTTTGGGAAGCGGAACTGGCATTGCGATTCTTGCTCGGCCAGCGACCGCGGCGGATGCCGGGCCGGCACGTCGCTCTCGAAGAACGGATGATTCCGGCAAAAATACAGGCCATCCTTGGCGAGCATGTAGAATTCCGGGTCGGTCGGTCGGGCCATCACCGGTTGCGTCTTGAGGTAAACGGGAATCGGCATGGTTCAACTTTCTCCCCTTTCCCTCCGAAGAGGGGCTGGGGGTGAGGGTCAAGGTCACTTAGTCTTCTGAGCGTAGTTCAGGAACCGTTGCAGGATGCTGGCGGGCTTCTTGGCCTTGGGCTTGGCGAGGCCGGCGATGAGTCCGTTTTGGCATTCGTCGAGGATCGCTTCCATGAGTTCGCCGACGTTCATGGGGACCGGCTTCCAGGGGACGGAGCGGGCGAACGACTCCTTGGCCGTAGTCGCTTCCTCCCACTTTTCCACGGGATGCAGGTTGCAATGGATGTTTTTCGACTCGCCGTACCACGAAGCCCCTTCGTGGTGCTCCGAGGACATGTTGAAGCCGCCGTTCCAGGTGTGCTCGAGCAGGGCGTGCAGCTGTGTCACCCAGTCCGCGCCGGGCGAGCAGCGCAGGTACTGCGTGCAGATCCAGGCCTTGTGCCGCTTGCCGATCGGGATCTTCGAGATGTTCAGGAGCGCGGGATAGCCGAGCGTGTCGTTCTTGTTCTTCAGCGGCTCGTTGCGGAAGTACAGCTCGTTGGACGGGCCGATGGTCAGGATGTTGCCATGCTGGAAGAAGACCGCAAAGGTGATGCTGTACGGGATGCTGACGCGCACCCTACGGTACGTTGTTCCCGGACCATACTTCTTGGGCGAGTCGTTGGCGATCCAGCGCAGCTGCCGGACGTGCGGCGGCGTCTGATGGACCACGAGATAGAACGGCTCGCGCCATTCATGGAACTTGATGCCGTCAGGAAACGCCGTGCCGTTCATGGGCGGCGTCATTTCCTGGCGAAACATGGCCCCCAGCGCCGCCTCCTCGCGATCGAACTCCTGCCCCTCCTCCGTGACGAGCTTGATCTTGCCATTCGTGAGTATCAGTTGGTCGGACATGACGTCTCCTACAGTTTTCAGTTTTCAGTGTTCAGTTTTCAGAAGGCCCTGAGTGCGTTCGCTGTCTACTGAACACTGAAAACTGAACACTGAAAACTGTTTCATCCTTTTTCGCCTGCTGGTTGGACGAAGGTCAGAATCTGGCCTTCGTGGAGGACGGTGTCTTCGCTGGCGTCGAAGCCGTCGATGTTGGCGGGAGCCTGGGGATGGAGGTTGAGGCGTTCCTCGAGTTCGGCGCGGGCCTGGGCCACGGTGAGGCCGGCCAGCGGCAAGCTGTGCGAGTAGACGCCGTACACCACCTCGACCCGGCCGCTCGTGAGCGTCGCCGTCGCCGTCTCGAACCCGTCGCTGAACGGGTCCGGACCGCCTCCGAAACTGTCGGGCTGAATGCGTTCGTGTGCCATGATGAGGCTCCTTTCGTTGTGAGAGTTTTCAGTGTTCAGTTTTCAGTGCTCAGTGAGAGACGTTAACTTGCGATCACGGATGTCAGTGAGCCGTTGGCTTGACGCAGGCGGCGCAGGCTGGCCACCTGGACGTTGTCCGGGAGATCAACGTAGTCGTGGACGTTGTGGGCGGTGAAGTTCTCAGCCAATCCGTCGATGAGGCGCTGCAGGGCGTCGATGATCCAGCCGGCGCTGAGGCCGGCATCGTCGTGCCCTTCCTCGGCGGCGAACGCCGCCTGGTCGATGGCGTTGGCCACCGCCTGCTCGACGATGGCGCCGGTCAGGAAATCACGGCGGTGCTTGGTCGCCTTCTTGCCGTCGCGGAATGTGACCTCGATGAGCCCCTGATCGGTCCCGTTCGGACTGTACAGGTTGCCGACGATCTGGTCGATGGCCGTGCCGCGCAGCTGCTCGGCCGAGTAGCCGTTGACCGACGCGTACGGATAGTGAGGCTTCAACTTCTTGCCCAGGACCGATGCCAGGCCGTCGCGATCCAAACGCGAGTAGTTTGCCCGGACCCCGGACAGTCTGCGCCACATTGCGGAGTCCATGAGCTCTGGGCGATTCGAACTCGTAATTAGCACCAAGGGCAGCCTGCCCAGATCGGTGTTCGGGTCGTCGAGGCGCTGCAGCATGGTGCCGAGGATGCGGTCGTAGACGCCGGAATCGAACTCGCCGCGCCGCCGCGTAAGCCCCTCGCCCTCCTCGATGATGACGACGACCGGCAGCTGCACCTTCTCGCCGTCGACCGTCTCGATCTCCTCGCCGGCCAGGGCGCGGATATCGTCGAACAGCCGTTCGATGTTCTTGTCCGATTGCCCCAGCCACTCGGACAGCAACTCCGCCGGCTTGACGCGGATGGTGCGGCTGCCCAGGTCCTTGCGGCCGGTGCGCTCGACCAGCATCTGGTAGAACTGGAACTGGAATGCCTTGATGGTCAGCGTCTTGCCGGTGCCCGTCGGGCCGGACAGGAAGACAGCGACGCGCGGCCGCAGGTCGAAGCGCTGCCGCAGATCGGGGCGGAACATCAGGATGCGCGTCCGCTTGATGAGGTAGCCGAGCACCCAGTGCGGCTTGCCGATGTCGCGGCCGGCGATGATCTCCGGCACCTGGCTGTAATCCACGAACCGATGCCGCCGGTCCGTTTCCGCCGGCACCACCCGGAAGGCGAAATAGCGCTGCGGGCTCAAGAGGACCCGATCGCCGTTCTTCACTGTCCCCGCTGCGACGGCGTCGAGAACCGCCTGCGAGCCGTAGACAAGGAAGCGCTCGTCGCGGAGGCTGATCTCGACGAGGTCGTCGTCCACGCCGCGCAGGAAGGTCGCCTCCTGGCCGACGCTGGGCAGGCACTTCTCGTAGCCAAGCACCATCACGCACTTCGGATCGACAAACACCGTCATGCCGCGGACCAGGTCCTCGCCCTTGATGTCCGGATGCAACATCGGGTAGCGTTCCTGGCCATCGGGGCTGATGACGTGGGCCTTGGGCTTGGGCCCGGGAATGTTCTCGACGATGTGCTTGATGAAGGTGGCCGGTCGGGCTGGGCCGTTCTCCAGCTCGATCAGTGTCTGCTCGTACAGCTCCTTGAGCCTGTTGGCAGCGCCGTTGGCCTGACAGTGCTCCAGGAGTTGCGTGAGCAAGACTTCTTGCTGCGGCGGCGGCACGGCATGCAACGCGGTGTTGAGCACCTTGGCCCGTGTGGCCGGAGGCTTCTGTCCATGCGTGACCAGCTCGATCAGCTTGTTCTGGTCGTTGTGGACGTGTTGCAAGGCTTCTTCGAGTGCACTCATGATTCCTTCCTTCTGGTTGAGAGAGGGCGCCTGCTTCCCCCGGGTTCGCGGGGCCTGGGCCGCCAGTGGTTTCTTGCGTTTGCGTTTCCTGGCCTTCCCGGCCCGGGAATTCGTCGTGTCCATGAAATCCTCCGTAGGTCGGTTCTCCTGAGCCCGAAGCGCCACGGACTGGCCGCGTGGCAATATCGCGAGCGCCGGCGAAGCACATGTTCGCCCTCTCTAGCACTTCGGGCTCACTGCTGCATCACCCTTACGCCGCGCGGCGACAAGGTGCCGCCGTTCAGACCGTAGAGTCGCCAGTCGTCTTGCTCGCGGGCGTTGAAGCCCCAGACCATGAGCAGAGCCCAGGGCTGGGCGACGAAGACGCTGCGATGCCAGTCGAGATCCGCCGGGCTGGCGATGGCCGTGGTCCGCGTGCACACCTTGACCGTGTGGCAGTGCTCGCAGGTGCGCGTGCCCTGGTCGTCGGCGTCCGGACAAAAATTATGACCGTGGACCGATCCCAGGATTCGCTCATGCGGCCGCTGAAGTTTCTCCCGGCGAATGTTGACGGTGTCGCGCAGCCTCGACCAGGTCTCACCCGTGAACCGAACGGCGTACTTCTCCTCACTGGCAAGCTCCGCCTGCAGGCAGGCATCGACGACCAGGAAGATCTCGCTCGACGCCGTGTCGCGGTACATTCGGCCGGTCCAGACGCCGGCGGACTCGTTGTCACCGCCGCGCCGCGCCTCTGCCTGTCCTTGCCGCCAGATGGCTTCGGGCACGAACACCGGTGGAAAGCTGTCGTCGTCATCGGCCGACGCCCAGTTGCCGTGCAGCGCCGCGCTGTCGGCCAGCAACGGCGCCAGGGGCCTCGACTCGAACACCGGTGCGACGATGCGGCGTCGAGCCGAGTGGGCATGCCCCTGGTCCGCAGGTTCATCAAGGTTTTCGTTGCGCAGCGCCGTCAGGTAGTAGGCGAACGTGTCCCCCTCTTGCAGCGTGGTTTCCTTGACCAGCCGCAGGGTGCCGCGGCGCGCCACACCGGCAAGGCAACTCGCCGGAAACGACTTGCGATACGATCGCGCCGCATTGCCCAGCTCCACGGTGAAGCCGGACAGCTGGTCCGCAGTGCGATTCTCGCCCGGATGGAACTTGCAGATCAGCTCGCCCAGGTCGGCCGGCAACGCGCCTTCGCGGATGGCCCGCAGCCAGGTCTCATCGCGGGCCGGATACAGGTCCGACATCGTCACCGGCTCGCGGCCCAGCAGCCGGCTGTCCTTCTCCGTCGTGATGCTCATCAGCAATGTCTCGCCGGTCGCGGTCTTGACATGGTTCATGGAAGCCTCTGAGTTCGTCGTGGGCGACGCTGCCAGCGTCGCCGGATTGCGTCGCGTATTGACGCTACTAACGTCGCCGGATTGGGTTGCGCCGGCGACGCTAGCAGCCGGCGACGCTGGCATCGTCGCCTACACCGTGGGACAGCATCAGGCCTGCGCACCGCCGAGGTGCGACTTCGGGATGACTGTCAGCTTGGCCTTTGGGCGAATCTGACTGCCAATCGGACGGTCGTCCTGGAGCATGCGGGCCGACTCTTCGTCGCGCAGCGCCCAGGGGACGTTGGTGGGCAGCTCCATGGCCTCCGCCACGCTGCTGGCCACATCCTCGGTCAACCGGTAACCGTCGATGGCCGGGAACTCCAGGTAGCTGGAGCCGGTCACGTCGGTCGCCGTGAAGTCCAGCGGATCCACCACCGGAGCTTCAGCAAGAGCAACGGACATCGAACACCTCCTTCAGAAAAAAATGGGGCGACATATGGGAGGGCGAGGCTCCCGCCGAGCCGTGAACCGCGAATGGCTAACGTCCAAACGGCTCGGCAGGAGCCTCGCCCTCCCGAAACGGGACTACGAGATGCGCCAGCGCTCGGTGGCGCGGTTCGGCGAGCAGCGGCAGCTCGACGCCCAGCTGCCGCAGCACCAGTTCCAGCGACGCGACACCCAGCCGCAGCATGTCACGCCAGAGCTGTTGCATGCATGGCTCCAGGGATTCGACGCCGGGCAATCCGGTCAGATCGACCTGGGCCTCGCAACTCTGCGATTTTTCATCACGCATCCAGGCCAGCCGGGCCAGGCGGCAGCGATCGTTGGTAAAGCAGGTCAGGCGATGCATGATCTGAAAGACCTCCGGTTCCAGGCTCTCCCAGCGGCCGAGCGGCAACGTCAACCGCAACCGTCCCGGCCGGCGCTCGACGCGAACCTGACCGTCGCAACCGCGTCGCTTGATCGTCAGCCGCACGTTCTGCTGCTTGTCGATGGCCGGCTCGTGGCCGGCTTCGGCGAGCCAGGTCGCCAGCACGGCGGCCGCCGGCGGCTGCCATTCGTCCAGAGCGGAAGTCGGCTCGCTCGACAACTCGATGAGCTCTTGCAGCAGCCGATCGCCCGCGCCGGCCGCTTCCTCGTCGAAGGAGTCCATGCCGCTGCGCTGTCCGCCGCTGAAGAACTCGGCACGCTCCTCGACGATGCCGCCACTCTCGACGAGCTTGACCGGCCCGTTCCAGTCGCCGTGAACCGCAAGGCGATCGTGCCCGGCGGCTGATTCATACGGGCGAGTGCCGACCAGCCAGCCGTCCACCCGGCGACTGAATCGCCAGCAGGCGCTATCGATGCTTGCAACCAGTGTCATCGGCATGTCAATTGCCTCCTTCCCACGGATCGAGCAGCCCGGCCCGCGTCAACGGCCGGTATTCCGGGTGGTCGCGATAGTACTCGCAGGCGAATGGATTCAGGATGCCCTGCGGCGAAGTCTCATCGACGCCGCACAGCTGGTTCGAAATCGCGTAATAGCCCAGGAGCACGAGCTCCGTGAGCTGCGTGCCCGGCGGGAGATTCCCCAGGCAGATGGCGCCGCGCAGCCCAGGCGACGGCCGGCAATTCGGATGGAAGATGTCGAACGGCTCGAGAATACCCATCGGCATCCAGCCGGCGGGACTCTCCCAGCGCCAGCCTTCCTGGTAGACCAGATGAAAGACGGCCCGGTTCGCTAGCACCAGACCCTCGACGGTGGGCCAGCGCGGCGCCGGCATGGCGATCTCATAGACCATCTCCACATCGCCGCTCAGGTCCAGCGAGTGCAGGTGCAGCCGCGGCGCCTTGAGGGCAAGATCGACGAAGCGCGCGGCCTGGCCCTTCTTCCACTCCCGCCAGTCGATGTTGCCGCCGACTCGCGCCTGCGCGACGGCGAGCATCTCCCGCATCCTGGTTTCACGCAGCGATTCAGTCGTCGTCATGCTTCACCTCCGGTCGTGCGAATCGCAACCATTCAACGGGGCCTCGTTGGGTGCCATGCCCACGGCTTTGCGTGGGCATGGCGAACCTCTCGACTACATGGGGCGGCCATGCCCACGCAAAGCCGTGGGCATGGCACCCGAAACCTATCTCTGTCCCGCCGTCAGCGGATCGCCCGGCAGGGCCAGATACGTCCAGCCGTTGCCTTCGGAGAGTCCCAGGGAGGCGCCGTCGTCGAGGCCGAGGTCGCGCAGCGGTTTGGCGAAGGCGACATTCAGGTCGGCAGCAGGCACGAGCGATGGCGCGCCGGCGGCGGCAGCCCGCAGCGCTTGCCCGCACGCACAGCGGCCGACTTCGGTACCGGGCCGGGCGAAGCGGGCAACTTCGCTCACCCGGCCGCAACGCCAGCAGCGTGCCTTCGCGCACCAGGAGGCCTCGGCACGAACCTGCAAGAGCGGATTGTGCCGGGCCTCCGCTCCCAGGGCGCGGGCGACGACTTCGCCGAGGGGGGCGTCGGCGACGCCGGTCGGCAAGTCCTGCCACTGCCAGCGCTCGTGCGGACACCGGCAGGCTTCGCTGCGTGTCAGCTGCGTGCGGTACGCCTTGTGATTCACCATGCAGTAATCGAGCTGCTCGCTCTTGAGAGCTTGCGCCTCCCTGCCGTCCAGCCACTTAAGCGCCTCGCCGGTCAAGAGATCTCCGGCCAGCGAGCACAGGTGCGGCGTGGTTCGCGTCGGCTCGCCGTTGCGGATGTCGCGCGCGGCATCGCAGCCCTTGCGCGCCTTCAAGCCGCCCCACGCGCGCGAGTTGAGCGCGCAGCCGGGACAGGCGGACGCGGCATCGCGCAAATCGTAAGCGCGAACGATAGCGGTCAACCTCTCGCCGTAGACTGCCCCTTGCAGCAGCGGCTTGCCAAGCGCGGCGGCGACGTTGCCCAGCCAGACCAGCATCTCGATGTTGTCGCCGGCCGCCAGCAGCACGTCGGCCTTGCGCAGCAAGGTCAGCGGCACGTCCTGGGCCATGCCGAAGCCAGCATGGATCCGTGTCCCCGGATGCACGCGATGCATCATGTCGCCGATGACCCAGGCCTTGACCTGTCCGGCGTGGCCCGGCTCGCACACCTGCGTCTTCCACGAAAAGTCCCCGAACCGATCCGGATCGACGACAACCTGGCAGCCAATGCCCAGGCGCACGAGCTGCACCGCCGCCCGCCCGCCAACAGCGCCGACGCCGAGCGACACGACCAGCCGATCTGTGAGCGACGCCTTCTGGCCCTTGAGCAACGGGCCATCGGGATCGACCACGGCAGCAGCCGCCGGCTCAGCAGGCCAAGTCCGCCATTGCAAGGGCGGCGGTACCTTCTCCTCGAACTGCTCCAAGGCGGTGGCGAGGTCGATCGGGCTGGGTGATAGCTGGTGCATGTCATTTCCAAAGGCAACAGTCCTTACAAATCGCGCGGGTCCCAGGTCAGGGTTTCCTCGCCGCGGGTCATGGCCCGGCCGCAGTTGGGGGACAGGCATTTGCGGACCCGCTCGAAACAATCGAGCCGTCCGGACTTGTCCGGGTGGCTCTCGGTCGATTCCCAGTGGTAAGGCTGGCCGCAATAGCAGGTGATGACGCGGCTGGCCGGCTCGAACGGCAGCTGGCAGCAGGGGCACGTTCGTTTCTGCTTCAGCATGTCCTCGCTGGGCGGGCCGATGAAGGGCTTGAATCGTTCGGTGACGTAGTGCAGCAGGCCGGGGGCGAAGGTGATGGCATCGCGGGTAGTCAGCACTGAGCAGGGCACGGCAGGCAAACCATTGACCAGGATGTCGGCGTCGCGGGCAAACATGGCCAAGCCCTGCCCGAGGCGGCGGGCGACGACCAAAAGTCCCGCCAGCGCGGATCCGGGGTCCGCCGGCAGCAATTGACCGTTTGCCTTGTCCACGCAGATCCAGGCCGGCTCGCCGTGGTCCGGCACGGCAAAGATTGCCTCGTCCGCCGGAACTAGCGAATGGCGATATTCCATGGTCGCTACGGGCGATGCGTGTATTTCGAAGCTCGTTGGCATTGCAGTCCTCCTTGAGGAGAATGGGATGTAAAGGACGCCAAACTCGCAACAATGGTTCAGTCAAAAAAAACAGAGGCCGGCCCGGATGCATCCGCCGCTCCCAAATCGGGAACCGGATGAATCGAGGCCGACCTCGTCGGACAGACGCCAGTCGGGCGCTCAGCTACAATGTAGAAGTCAACGGCCAGGCGACGTTTCGTCGGAAACCATCACAGGGGCCGCGGCCAGGAGGCCAGGGGTTGTCGTCTTCATCATACGTGGCACGTCAAGGCCGCGCTACGATGCAGCATCAGCGTCGGGGCTCCAGTCGGGAGCAAGCAGGTCGCCGAACTCCGTGAATTCATCGGCGAAGTAGCGCGGGCAAAAGACGACTGCGTCGAGCTTCAGCTTGCCGAAGAATACGACGAGTTCGCCGAAGCCGTGCCGCAACCGGATCAGCTTGTTGATGCGGCGCGTGATGATGTCCTTCAAGTCGGGGCAGGTGCAACCCGGCCCGGAGACGGACCAGTCGATCAGGGTCAAGACCGGCGGACCGATCTTGCCCTCGTGCACCTTGAAGCGCAGCTGGGCGTTCACGAGGTTGGTCTTGTAGGCGACAAAGCTCAGGTAGCGAAACGCTCGCTTGGCCATCTGCGTCTGGGTCATCGTTCGTCTCCCGGAGAGGAGGAGCGGGCGATGTTATGATGGATAGCACGACGAGGAACATTGTGCGGAATGCGCGGCCGAGATTGCAAGATCTCTTTTTCAAAATGTTTGATCCGCCGTCATTCTTGGCGACGACACGGTGTCGGATGCAGCAGCGCCGCGTATCGCCTGCAACAGCGACTCATGAATAATGTTAGACGTAAGTAAATAAATCATAAAATGTTGCGGCACTTATCCGGCTTGAGCTGCAAAGGTCTAATGGAAGAACATCCGTCACAAAACCATTGATTTGCACTTGAACGCATTCAGGTGTCGGGCGACTAATATCAGAACATCTTACATTGTCTCGGTCAGCAAACAGGCTGCTCCGCCACTTGTGAGGAGGAAGCAATGAAACTGAGCTTTCGGCTCGAGGAGCTTTGTCTCGCTCAGCATCAAAAAAAGCATGGCCTCATTCAGCGCATCGCCGCCAAGACGAATCTCAAGAGGCAGCAGGTCGCAGACCTGCTGCACAACCGTACCAAGTATCTGAGCATGGAGACGCTCGGCAAAATCTGTGACTATCTGGTGACGGAGTGCGGCATCAAGCCGGAACAGCTGCCGGGAGTGCTGTTCGATCGCGCGGCCGAAGACTTCTGGCACTTGCTCGACGACTGCAACAAGCTCACTCTCTGCCTGGGCATGCGCCGTATCGATGAGGAGCCGATGATCACGCACGCCGACGCCGACCTGCAAACAGCCTTCCTATACTGTGTTTCCAGCTTGACCGTTGGCAAGCCGAGCTACACTCTGGACCATTTCCTGGTTGCCGCCCCGACGGTCAGTGGCGAGGTCGCCGAGCGTGCCAAGGTCGAGAAGCTGTATACCGAGTTTATCAGCGGCGGCAGCCGGGCCCTGGTTGCGTTTGGCAGCAACAAGATCAATCCCGTGGCCGAGCGCATCATGGCCGGCTGCTTCGGCGCCGACCCGTTCGCGTTTGACGTTGTCGCCAGGCCCGGTATGCGCCGCGCTCCAGTAGTCCTCTCCTATCGCGACATCGACCCGAAGGTGAAGTCCTGCTGCGGCGATACGCAACTGTGCCGCGGCAAGGGCTTCAAGAAGCCGGGCATCTATTACGAGAAGAACGGCAATGAGTGGGACTGGGTTCCCTGGGTGCGCGACAAGCGCGACGCGGCGTTTGTGCTGTTCGACCAGCACTCCGGCCGCGTGCAGATGATCCTGGCTGGATTCAGCGCCCGCGCCTCGCGCTGCCTCGCCAACATGCTCAACGAGCCGGAGCAGTTCTGGCCACCAAGCTACACGTCGGCCGGCCGCCAGGTCGGCATCTTCATCGTCGAATTCCGCTTCAAGGACAAGCATGACACCAGGCCGGAAGCGAACGTCATCCGGCTTGAAGAAGAAGTCATCGCACGCCGGCTCGAGAAACCCTGAGATCACCGTGCGCCAATTCGCCGCAGCAACGTCGATGGACTACCGGCTGGCCCAGTCTCGGCGTCGCCAGGTTCGGGCGATTCGTTCAATCGATGTACATGAACTCATTGCTGTTGAAAATGGCCCGGCACAGAACGAAGAGGCCGTGTCCGCGGACGACGGCTCGGGCTGCGGCCAGTTCTTCCGCTAATGGCGTCCGGTTAAAAGCCAGCGCGTAAGCCCGGGAGATTTGCTGGTCGACGTCGTCGCCAGCATCGTTCTTGAGGCGAGCGGCGAAGTGCTCCGTCATGCGCAGCACAAACGAGTTGTTGAGCAGCGCCAGCGCTTGCAAGGGCGTGGTGGTGACGGCTCGCGCCGGCGTGACCGTCGATGGATCAGGACAGTCGAGGGTGTCGAGCAATCGACTGCGGCCGCTGCGGGCCCACGTGCGGTACACGGTGCGGCGCTGGAGGTCGTGCCTGTCCTCGTCGATCGGCGTGTAATAGTGGGTGGCGCCGCGGACGAAGAGCTTGAAGTCCTGGTAACCCGGTCCGCCCATGGCGGGGTTGAGCTTGCCGGCAACGCGCAACATGGCGTCACGCACAGCCTCGGCTTCCAGCCGCATCGGCGACCTGCGCCAGAGCAGACGGTTACCGGCGTCCAGCCTGGCGGCGTCGCCGCGAAAGCGCGACGATTGCCGATAGGCCGCCGAGGTGACGATCAGCCGATGTATCTCCTTGAGGCGAAAGCCGCGGCCCGTCAGCTCGGCGGCAAGCCAGTCGAGCAGTTCGGGATGACTTGGCCGACCTCCATTGAAGCCGACGTCGTTGGGCGTGTCCACCAGCCCCACGCCGAAGTGATAGTGCCAGAGACGATTAACGATGACCCGCGGGAACAGCGGATTGTTGGCATCGGTCAACCAGCTTGCCAGCTTGACGCGGCGCGGACCTTCCGGTGCGTCGGCGGCAAGACCGAAGTCCGCGTTCGTGCCGGCCACCGCTGCGATGGCCCCGGCAGCAACTACCGGTCCTTTCTGCGTCGGGCTACCACGCAACAGGACGTGCGCGGCCTCCGGCGACGACGGCGTCACGGCGTATGCCAGCTTCTTCGCTTGCGGAGCCAACGTCGCTTCCAGGCGATTCACCTCGTCGAGCAACTGCCGCTTGTGATCGCGTTCGGCCGGACTCATTCGCGCCACGATTTCCTCGTCGCCGATGAAGCTCACGCCGGCAAGGGCGGCGACTTGTGTCGCCGACAGGGCACGGTCAAATAACATGGCACGGTGAATCTTGCCAGCCAGCAGTTTTCCCGGCGCCGCGGGTGCGTGTCGCAGACCGAAGACAACCTGCGCCTTGCCCTCATCGAAGCGCACCGGGCCGGTGGCGCGATACGGCTTGCCGTATACCTCGCCGTTGCGATAGGCGGTGATCGCGCCATCCTCGGCGTAGACGATGGCGAAGTAAACTGGCTTCTTCTGCGTCTCGATCGGGCCAGAGAAGGGTCGGGTACGCTCGAAGAAGTTGCTGCCGGCCAGCCAGTGCCCCCGTTGCTGCTCGCCAAAAACGATGGCATCGAAGACATTACCGTCGAGCGTTTGCAGGCTCATGGGCGCGCCGCCACGCTGCTCGAGATTGGCGAGGGTCACGCGCACCGCCAGCGTCCGGGTCTTGAGCGGCCATGGCAAGGGCGGCGTGGCCGCATAACCGGTCTTGCCCGTGAGTCGAAGTCCATCGGCGTCGCGGTGCGCGTCGCCGTGCAATTTCGCATCAAGCTTGCCGATGCCATCGGCGAGTCCCTTCTCAAAATCCCAGCCGGCAATCGGCATCGGTACATTCACCTTTGGTTTTCCCGGCCGACGCTCGGCCTGGATGAGATCGCGCAGACGCTTTTCTTGCGCGGCCAGGGTTTTCCGAATCTCGGCGATTCGCAGGTGCACGTCTCGTTTTTGTGCAAGCGTCTGCCGGTCCGGAGGCGGCGTCACGTCGCGCTCGCCGTGGCGGACGCCGGCCAGCGCCGCAGTGAGCCGATAGTAGTCTGTGAGGCGAACTGGATCGAACTTGTGGTCGTGGCAGCGGGCACAATGGACCGTCAATCCAAGAAAAGTCTGGCCGATGGTGCCAAGCATGTCCTCCAGTTCGTCCTGGCGGACCACCGTGCGCATGACGACGCTTTGCTGCCGTTGACCGACGGAATCGTAGGCGCCGGCGACAAGGAAGCCAGTGGCGATCGCGCCCGCCGGATTGGCGGGGCGTAACACATCTCCCGCCAGCTGAAGCCGAGCGAACTCGTCATAGGGCATGTCTCGATTAAAGGAGTCGATGACCCAGTCGCGGTAAGGCCAGGCATTGCCGCGCAGCTCGTCGTGCTCAAAGCCGTGGCTTTCGCCGAAACGGACCACATCAAGCCAGTGCCGCGCCCAGCGTTCGCCGTAGTG
Source organism: Planctomycetota bacterium (assembly GCA_016873095.1). Lineage (GTDB taxonomy): Bacteria > Planctomycetota > Planctomycetia > Gemmatales > Gemmataceae > VGYC01. The sequence continues at coordinate 18,536 of VGYC01000078.1, forward strand.
AGGCGACGCAAGCAGACGATCCACCAGTCGTTCGTAGGCGTTGGCCGCGGGATCGTTGACGAATGCCTCAACTTCGCTCGGCGTCGGCACAAGGCCGGTGAGATCGAGCGACAGGCGGCGAATCAGCGTGCGGCGATCAGCCGCGTCGGACGGCGACAGTCCTTTGCTCTCCAGCCTGGCCAGGATGAACCGATCAATCGCGTTGATCGGCCAGGCCTCGTTCTTGACGGCAGGAATGGCCTGCGGCTTGACTGGTTGCAATGACCACCAATCATAGCCGGCCCGAGTCTCGGTGGTGAAGCGCATGGCGTCGATCGGATCGGTGCCCCAGGCAGCGCCTGCGGCGATCCAGGACTTGATGAGCGCTCGCTCGGCCGCCGGCAGCGCGTGCTTGGGCGGCATCTTGTTCTTGTCGATGAGTTGCCAGAGCAAGCTCTCCGCTGGCTTGCCCGCAACCAGAGCGGGACCGCTGCGACCGCCGGACAAGACCTTCGCCCTCCGGGAGAGATCGAGCTTGCCCTTTGCTTGAGGTCCTTCATGACAAGTGAGACAACGATTGGCCAGGAGCGGCGCGATGACCTTGTCAAAGTCTGGCGTAATCCCAGCGGGCGGACCGCCTGGCGCGAAGGAATCCCATCCACCCAGCAGAAACAAGAGAGTCAGCAGTCGTCGGCTCTTTTGCATGGTCTCATGACATCATACCCGGCTGAGATGAGTTCTCCCAGCGTTTTCTGGATCGGCGGCCCGGGTCCCGAGGGCCGAATCGGCGGTGTCACTTATATAGGAAAAGCGGCTCGTGGTCTGCACGGCATGCTTCGCAGCGAGCGAAGCAACTTTCCTCGAGTTCGAATCGCGTCATTCTTCTGTTTTTCTTGTTTCCGCGGATAACGCCCGCTGATATGCTCGAAGCAGGAACCTGGTAACCAAGGAGCATGACATGAGCGGGCGACAATTGCTTTCCACTCCGGCAGCAGGACTGGCGACGGCATTAGCGCTTCTTTTCGCCCTGGGGGCCGTGGGGCAGGAGGGGCCGAAGTATCCGCGTGTGAACACGGCAGTGACCTATGAGCTAGATCCGAAATGGCCGCAGCGGCCGGCAGACTTCACGTGGGGAGACATGCCGGGCGTGGCCGTCGATGGTAAGGACAATGTCTACATCTTCACGCGCGCGCAACCGCCGGTGCAAGTCTACGACGCCGCCGGCAAGTACCTGCGCGGCTGGGGGGAGAAGACGATCAAGTCGGCGCACCACATTCGCGTGGACCCGGAAGGCAACATCTGGATCGCCGATGTTGGCAACCATGTCGTCGAAAAGTACACGCCGGAGGGCAAGCTGCTGATGACGCTGGGCACCAAGGGAAGCGCCGGACGCGACGACAAGCATTTTGACAAGCCGACGGACATGGCCATCACTCCCAGCGGCGACATCTACGTCAGCGACGGTTACGGCAACTCGCGCGTTGTTCACTTTGACAGGAGCGGGAAATTCGTGAACGCCTGGGGCGAACTGGGCCACTTGCCCGGACAGTTCAGCACGGTGCACTCGATTGCCGTCGATGCCAAGGGCTTGCTTTACGTCGCCGACCGCAACAATGCACGCATCCAGGTCTTCAATCCCAAGGGCAAGTTCGTCGCAGCATGGCGGAATCTGATCGTTCCCTGGGGTTTGTGGGTCACGCCCAAGGATGAAATCTGGGCGTGCGGTTCGTCTCCCATGCAATGGCGCAAGGACGACACATCCCTTGGTTGCCCGCCGAAAGACCAGATTTTCATGAAGTTCAACACGGAAGGCAGGCTGCTGCAACTCTTCACGCTGCCCAAGGGACTGGACGGTCTCGAACGTCCCGGCGAGGTCAACTGGGTGCACGCCATGGCAATTGATTCGCGCGGTAACCTTTACGTTGGCGACATCAAGGGCAAGCGAGCGCAAAAGTTCTCGGTGCGACTGCCGTGAAAGGAGCCCGGTAGAGGCGCTGGTCGATCGTTGCCGATCTGCGTAATCTAAGGAACACGCGTTCACGAGCCGTTTGGGAACGAATCCTCCAATCAAGTGAATGGATCATGGCCGAGTTCGTCGATTGGTCGCGAGCGCTTCCCGAAGAAGTGATCGCGCGCGCGATCGCCGTCCTCCGTGGCGGCGGCCGGGTCGCCTTCCCGACGGACACCTGTTATGAGATTGGCGCCCTGGCGCTGGATGAACAGGCTGTCGGCAAGCTGCCGGTGAACGATTCTGGTCCATTGACACTGGCGCTCTCGAGCGCGGATGAGTTGCTCGAGTGGGCGCCCGGTGCGGGTCCCACGGCAGCTCGTTTGGGGCGGCGTTGCTGGCCCGGCCCTGTCACAGTGATTACCGACTGCGAGCGAAATCATCGCTTGCCCGCAGGTACGTGGAAGCGCCTGGGCGACAATCTGGCATTTCGAATGCCCGCGCACCTGTCGGTGCTCGAAGTTGCTCAAAAAGTGGACGGACCGTTGCTGTTCGCGGGCACAGAAATCACCGATGTGGCCGACGGACAAGATCCCTTTGGTCAGTCGGCCGACCTCATTCTCGTGGACGGTCCGACCCATTTTCGCGGACCGCCGACCGTGATCCGGGTAGAAGGTGTCAGCTGGCACATCGTCTCGCCGGGGCCGGTGACTGAAGGCGATCTCGAGGATCTGCTGCGTGTTCATATCCTCTTCGTGTGCACGGGCAACACGTGTCGCAGTCCGCTCGCCGAGGCACTCTGCAGCAAGCTGCTGGCGGAGCGGCTCGGCTGTGCGATTCATGAGATCGGCAAGCGAGGTTACGTGGTGACTTCGGCGGGGCTGTCTGCCTTCTCCGGAGGAGGCGCCGCTGAAGACGCATCCGTTGTCGCTGCTGAGTACGGCGCCGACCTCACGGGGCATCGCAGCCGTTATCTTACCGAGGACATGCTGGCCCGCGCCGATTTCCTGTTCGGCATGACCCGGAGCCACCTGCTCAGCCTGGCGCGTGCGACCATCCCCGGCATGCCGCCGCCCCGACTCTTGTCGAGCGATGGTGAAGACATCGCGGACCCGATTGGCTCCGACCTGGAGACGTATAGGCAGTGCGCCCAGACGATCTGGAAGAGCTTGCAGGAGCTGGCGCCGCAGTTTGAAAACGTGGCCATTGTCAGCACAATCTGATGCATCTATTCCGAAAGTTGCCCGAACGCCATATCGGGATTGCCAAGCCATGAAAATAGCCATCGGCAGCGATCATCGCGGCTACGAGACAAAACGACGTCTGCTGCCCATCCTGGAGAAGCTAGGCCATCAGGTTAGCGATCTAGGCACGGACGGCGGCAGCAGCGTCGACTATCCAGACTTTGCTTTCCTGGTCGCCCAGGCCGTCAGTGAGGGTCGAGTGGATCGCGGGATCTTGATCTGCGGGACCAGCATCGGCATGTGCATCGCCGCCAACAAGGTCAAGGGTGTGCGTGCCGCTCCGTGCCACGACAGCATAACTGCCGAGATGAGCCGCCGCCACAACGACGCCAATGTCCTTTGTCTATCTGCGGACTTGCTTGGAGACGAACTCATCGCCCGTATGATCCGCATCTGGCTGGAAACCGAATTCGAGGGCGGCCGGCACGCCCGCCGCGTGGACAAGATCACACGCTTTGAAGGCAACAAGGGCGAGGCCACCTAGCCGCCGCAAGCTGTCGCGACGCCACTGCCGGAGCTGATCCATCAGCATGTCGCCACGAGGAAAGCAATGCAAGGAATGTATCCGCCGGGTCCGAAGGATGGGCTGCTGGGCGTCACGCTCTTGAGGCGGTTTCAGCGGTCGCCCATGCAATTCGTGACCGAGGTGGCGCGGCAATACGGCGATTTCTCCTTTGTTCGCTTCGGCTGGGTGCGATTCTACATGGTGAACCGCCCCGAGTTGATCCGTGAAGTCCTGGTCACCAAGCTCAAGAGCTTTCACAAACTTGGTCGGATCATGCGTTCGCTGCGCAAGATCGAAGGCAACGGCCTGGTCGTCGCAGAAGGCGAGCCGTGGAAACGGCATCGTCCGGTGGTCCAGGTGGCGTTTCACAACCGGCACATGGGCCGGTTCGCCCAGGTCATGGTCGAGCACACGCGCCGGCGCATCGACTGCTGGAAGCCTGGCGTCTCGTTTGATCTGGCGGAGGAAATGAATCAGCTTGCGCTGGAGATCGTGGCCGATGTCGTCTTCAACGTCGATTGGGCGGACCGGGCCGAGCAACTGCGCGATGCGGTTCATGTCGCGCGCGAGGCCATGCAGCGGGAGATCGCCAACCTGATCTTGTCGCCGGAGTGGGTGCCCTGGCCGTGGCGGCTGAAGCAGCGCAAGGCACTGCGTACCATAGATGACCTGATCTGGAGCTTGATTCGCGACCGCCGCGCCTCCGGCGTCATCAAGGAGGACATGCTGTCGCTGATGCTAGCGGCCGCGGCAGACGTTGGCGACGGCCCGCCGATCAGCGACCTGGAAATCCGCGACGAGGCGGCGACGCTGTTTGTCGCCGGGCACGACACCACTTCGGCTGCGCTGGCGTGGTTCTGGTACCTCATGGCCCGCAATCCTGACAAGGAAAAACGCGTGCGCGACGAGGTGGATGCGGTGCTGCAAGGGCGGGCCGCCGGCTACGCGGACGCGGCCCGACTGCCCTACACCGAGATGGCCGTACGCGAATCGATGCGCCTGTACCCGGCGGCGGGCTTCTTGTTCGGCCGCGAGGCCATCGAGGACACGGAGATCGGCGGCTATCCCATCAAGCGCGGCAGCTGGCTGTTCATCGCTCCCTATGTCGTGCATCGCGATCCGAAGTACTTCAAGGACCCCGAGGCTTTCGACCCGGAGCGGTTTGCTCCGGGACGCGTGGATGAGATCCCGTCTTACGCGTACATTCCTTTCGGCGGCGGGCCGCGCATCTGCATCGGCAACAACTTCGCGATCACAGAGATCGTTTTGGTCGCCGCCACCGTCTTGCAACGATTTCAACTCGTCCTGGACCAGGCAGAAGTGGAACCGGAACTGGAAGTGGTGTTGCGTCCCAAGGGGGGCATGCGCATGCGTGCCGTACCCAGGACGCCGTCTTCCGAAGGGGCCCCGGCACATCTGTCATTCGCGCACTAAACGGTACGTTCGCCACGGCGAGCACAGGAACTACGCTGGGCTGCCGGGTTCGCGGCGCGATGGCAACTTGCCGAAAGTCGAAGCGCGAAACACGCCGATCTTGGGGAGTGTGCGCCCCCAAAGGCGACACGGTGTCGCGCGCCTGTTTGCACGGGCGCGGCCCGCGTGAACGCACCTTTGCGCCTGGAGCCAATCATGAAGCGGACCAACGCGGTTCTGACTGTGGTGCTGGCGCTGATCGTGCCATGCGGCCAGATCGCCTGTTCATCCAAGGTCGGCGCCATCGAGCCTCTGGTCACGCACGGTGGACTGGGCACGTTCCTGCACCCCATCCAGGCGCCGAAGAACGGGCATTCCTGCCTGTGCGGCCTCGATTGCTGCAAGGACAATGTCTACATCTTCGGCGTCAACGGCCTGAATCCGCTGTGCACCGGCAATTTCAACGGCTTGCTTGACTATCTACGGGGGCAAGGCTTCAAGAATACGTATTTCGGCCAGCTCTACACGCCAAATTGTTATGCCCGGAAAATTCGCGACATCCGCCAGCACGATGCGCATGCCCGCGTGGTGCTGATCGGCTTCAGCCTGGGCTGCAACTATGTCCAGTGCCTGGCGAACCACCTGAACCACGACGATACGCGCGTGGACCTGGTGGTTTACCTCGGCGGCGACTACATCTTCAACAACGAGCGGGCGTTTCCTTGCAACGTCGAACGCGTGCTCAACGTGCAGGCCCACGGCATATGCCTGACCGGCGGCGACCTGTTCTTCAAAGGGGCCGACATCGACGGCGCCCGCAACGTCCGGTTGCCCGTGCGGCATATTCTCATTCCCAGCCGCGCCGACACGGTCGAGTTGCTGATGGAGGAACTGACGAGCCTGGCATGCGCTTCCGCGCCCGTCTGGGTGCCGGGCTGGCGCCGGGCCGCGGTCCCCAGGCACGGCGCCTCCAACATCCCATTCAGCCAGGCCGATCCGCAGCGGCCCGTTGCTCCACAACCAGGAATGTGGGGACGTCGGTAGCAGAGGCGTGATGCCGAGTGGCGATGCCAAGCTGTGAAACAACATTACCAGGCGTTCACGGCTCGGTAGAAGCTTCGCCCCTCCGGGAATGCAACCGTCACCGCCAGCGGAACCACTTGAGCGCCACTGGCAGGCAGACGGCGGTCCACAAGAGCAGCACGCCGAGCCGCCAGGCAATGTCCGTCAGCGACATGCCCTCCAGCATCACCTCGCGCAGCGCGTCATTGACTTGCGTCAACGGCAGCGCTTGAATGAACGGCTGGGCGTCTTCTGGAAAGCGCTTCGACGAGAAGAACACGCCTGAGAGCAGGTACATCGGCAACATCACCAGATTCATCAGGCCGGATGCAGTCTCCGTTTTCTCCGTGCGCGAGCCCAGAAGAAGGCCCATGCTGCTGAAGGTCAAGCCGCTAACGACGATAACCAGGATGAGGAGCAGGGCATTGCCGTAGATCGGAACGGCAAACAACAGGTGCCCGGCAATGAGCAGAAACAGCACTTCGGGAATGAGAAAGATCATCCGGGCCGCGAACATGGCCAGGATGAAATCGACGCGGCGCATGGGCGTGGCCAGCAACCGCTTGAACAGTTTGCGGACGCGCATGTCCACGAGCACGAAACCGAGGCCGAATAACCCACCGCCGAGCAGGTTCATGCCGATGAGGCCGGGAAACAGGAAGTCAATATAACGGCTGCCCGGTTCCTGCACGAGCACGTCGCGATGCGTCACCTTGGCGGCATCCGGGGCGGCGCGCAGCAACGTCTCCCCTGCCCAGCGCCGGGCCAGAATGCTCTCCACCTGCGCTTGATCGAAATGGAACTCGATGGCGCCGCCGCCGGCTGGGACCAGCACCAAGGGCGTCTTGCCGCTCTTGAGTCTGCGGCGGCAATTCTCCTCGTCGTGAATTTCCACAGGAATCCCATCCGCCTTGAGCGCCTTGGCGATGGCCTGGACGCGCGAGTCGCTCGAGCTTCCCTGCACGTCCATTGACGGCGGCTCCTCCTTGCGGCCGGAGAACGCGTAGCTCAGGCTGATCGCCAGGATCAACGGGAAGCCGTACACCCAGAAAAGTGCTTCCGGCTCACGATAGAACTCGCGAAACCGAGCCAGCACCAGCTCACGAAATGCCCGCCAGCGATTCATCTTGGTCCGTGGCCTATCGACTTGTCCGTCGTTTCCAGTCCACGGTTCTTTGTATGGATGCGTCGTGGGTATGAGTCAAGGCAGCGGTTCGTAACTTCTCATTGAGTCTGGGTGGAAGCGGCCGAGGGACGCGTGTGGGTGTGTAAAACTCGTAAGCGCAACGCAACCTAAAATGCCGCACCCAGGGAAATCGAGAACCTACAACTTTTCTGGCCGCTAGTTTGTGGCGGACAGGCGGAGACTGCCGGCGTCGCGGCGTTGCCATGACCGCATATCGAATAGTCTCGCAATTTTTTGTGCGCTTCTACAACTGCCTGCGATGAACAGGGTGAAACCGGCACATGTCGCGCCGGCCAAAGGTACCGAAACATGTACGAGAAAGGAACAAGCCATGCGTCTGTCACTTCGATCCCTGTTCAGTCAACCCAAAACGATCCGTAACCGCAAGCAGATCGTGAAGATCCGCCTCGGCCTGGAATCTCTCGAAGAACGTGCCTTGATGGACGCGGGACTGGCCGGCTCCGCGCTGCTGGTGCACACCCAGCAAACCGATCAAGCCGGGCAAATCCAACTCGTCAGCCAGGTCGACCAAGCCGCGACAAGTTCGCAAAACCTACTGTCCGAGCAGCTCAGCAAGGACATCCTCGAAAACCGCGGCACCATTCCCGCTCAAATGGTGGATCAGCTCAAGACCGAGCCGGCGAAACTTGTCGAGAGCCTTCGCCAGGTCGAACAACTCGGGGCCACGGTCCATCAGCCTACTGTTTTCGCACAAGCTCGCGTGGAACTGCAAACGGCGATTGATGCCCATGCCCAGCAATCGGCCGCGCTGGAGCGTCTCGATGCCCAGATTCAGCAGGTCTCGCAGACCTTGGCCGCCGCCGAGCAGACGCTGGCCGACAAGTCCGCCGCCATCGCCGGCAAGGACGCCGCGGTCCAGGAAGCGAACAAGTCCACGCTGACTTACCAGGAACAACTGGTACGCCGAACCGAGCTTACCAACCAGGTCTCACAAGCCAGGATCGCTTACGACAATGCCGTCAGGGCCCAGAGGACCAATCGCAGGCCGAGGCTGAACGCCTCGCTCAGCCAGCAGGTCAGAGTCACGAAGGCGAGCCTGGACTCGCTCAGCCGACAACTCCGGGCACAAAACGTCATCGTGCAGAACGCGGACCTGGCCATGAAGGGCGATGCCTTGGCGCTGCAGAACGCTGTCGCCGCTCTCGATCTGGCCCGCAAGGAGTTGGCCGACGCCGTCGCCTTCCGCGATCAGACGGCCCAGTCGCTCGCCGACTTGCAGGTGCAACGCGAACAGGTCATCGTCGCCCAGGAACAAGCGACGGCGCAAATTGCCGACATCATGAGCCGGTTCGAGCCAATCGTCAACACGCCGGAGTACCTGAGGATGCAGGCAGTCCAGCTTGACCGCGACCTTGGTCTTTACGCTCCCACGAACCTGTATGAGAACTGGGGCGGCAAGGGAGAGAAGTGGGTGCTGGGCGCGGGCGGGCAGTGGTACTTCATCCTGCCCACCGGCGAACTGCACCGCTGGGACGGCGGCGGCGCTACCGGCGAGCTGGTGGCCCGCCTGGACGCGTCGTTCTTCGAGAACATCAACACCCTGGTCGATGCCAGTCGTCTGTTCGGCCGGCTGGAGCAGGATGACTTCACCATTGTGGCCGCTCAGCTCGACCGCGATCTAGGCCTGCACGTGGTTGACGATCCCTACGCCAACTGGGGCGGCCAGAATGAGATGTGGTTGCAAGGCGCCGCCAATGAGTGGTACTACATCCTGCCCACCGGAGCGCTGCACCGCTGGGACGGCAGCGCCACCGCCAGCGGTGAGTTCGTGGCCATGCTCGATTCGTCCTATCATCTCGACATGAGCAAGCTCGTCGAGGCCGAGCAACGCCTCGACAGCCTGGTAACGCTCGGCCTCATCGACGCATCATCTATGACGCAAGCGGGAGAATCCGGCACCAAGTTTCACACCTTCATGGCCAACAAGGACGCCGACGGCTACACGAACGAGTATCCGCAGGGCATCAAGGTCCTGGCCAACACGTATAACCGAGCGCAGGAGAAGCACGAGCAGGCGGACATCACGTCGTTCCTCACCGACAAGCAGGACACCTACCTGCGCGACATGCTCGACAATGAATGGAATGGCAAGACCGTGAAGTGGGACGTCCTTGGCCAGGAGTTCGACACTGGCATGACGGTCCGGCAATGGGCGCAGGAGGACATGAAGATCGAAGTCGAGCGCGCCATCGCCAAGGCCGGTTTCACCTCGTATGATCGCGAAGCCCACCTCGACGACAAGGGCGACTACTCGTTCAAGCAGCTCGGGCAGAATCGGTTTGAGATTCGTTACCGCCTGACCGACACCTGGATGAAGTTCAAGGTCGAAGTGCCGACGGGCATCCGCGAGACGATGGCGGTCGCTGCCGGCCTCAAGGCGGTCCAGGGATTTCTCTGGAACCCCGTCCAGGCCGCCGCCGTCTTTGCCCTGGCCTATGACAGCGTGATGAGCATCGACGATCCTCGGTTCACTGCCCGCTTCGACCTCGAGATGGTCGTGCAACTGTACCTGGCGCCGGAGCTGGATGCGACCAATGCCAATAACCTCAAGGTGTCCAAGGCCGAAGTGAACATCGTCAATGCCCACTTGTATTACGACAATTTCTTCGCTGACCTGACAAAGGCCGTGGTGGACATTGTCGGCGGGGACGGCATGGCGGCGGCCGAGCGGGCGATGGCGGACGGCAAGCCGGGCGCCTTCGGTCCGGCGCAACTGAATGCGGCCTTCGCCGGCCTGAACGCTTCACTGCAGAAAGCCGCCGAGTCGGGCTACACGCAACTCGCGACTCGCGTGGTCGATGAAGGCCCGGCAGGCAAGCTGGTGCTGGAGTTGACGCAGGACATCCCGCGGATGAGCCTGCACCTGACCGCCAAGAACATCGGCACCACCATGTCCGGGACTGCACAAGAGCAAAGCCTGGTCAAGACGTACGTGGCCATCTCCATGGACGGCCGGGAGCTGAAGGCGATGGAAAGCCAGATGTTCAACCCGGACATCAGGCCGTGGGTCCGCGATGCCTCGCTGGCCGAACTGGACAAGCTGAAACTGACCGGCACGAATTTCGGCATGGACTTCGACGTCAAGGGCCAGCACACAATCCGCGTCGAGATCTGGCGGTCGGTCCGTCGTGAAGAAGGCGTCGCCATCCCGCCGGGCGTGACGATCGGATTGGTGGCGGGCTGGGACCTGGTCTACGACTTCAAGACGCAGAAGATCACCGGCGCCTTCGGCACCGCGAATCTCGGCGAGGAGATCGTGCTGACCAGCACGGGTGAAGCACCGGCCACCGTAACAATCGTGATCGGCGAAGATGTGGCCGGCAAATGGAACCCGAAGCGCGAGGAGGCCCCAATCCCGCCGCTACAGGAGGTTGAGATCATCCCCGAACTCAATCCTGAGCCCGACTGGGAGCCGCGCTGGGATGACTTCCAACTTCCGCCCTGGCTCGAGCAAGACTGGGACCTAGGCGTCATCCAGCCGGACTTGCAAATCCGCGACGGCATCTTCGAGCAACTGGACCGCAACATGCTGGACGCAGCAATCATCAACATCGGCGAAGATGTGTTGCTGAATCCGCAACCGTTGCCGCCGAAGGTGTTCGACGAATCCATCAGGGACGCAGCCATTGTCAGCATCGCCGATGATGTGTCGCTCAATCCGCAACCGCTGCCGCCCAAGCTGAACGTGCGGCCATTTCGGCCTTCGCCATTCAGTAGAGTGCAAGTCTGCCACATTCGCCGCGCGTCGGTCGAAGTTCTCACAAGGAACATCGGCCTGACGCGCCGGCGAAATTGAAGTGAACGCCCACCCCACTCGCTGGTGCCATTCAAGACGCGGGCAACGTGCTTTTCGGAGCGATTGCTCACCAATTGAAGGGCTACTCAATGATCTCAGCCTCACGGGGCGGGGAATCTTGGCGGCCGCCCGTTCAGAACTTCCAGCACGTCCCGGACCACCCAGCTCATGTTTTCGATCGCGGTATGCGTACGCGCTGCCATGTGGGGGGTGAGCAGGACGTTGTCGAAGCCAAGCAAGGGATAGTCGGCACTGGGTGGTTCCGGATCAAACACATCAATGGCGGCGCCGGCAATCAACTTCCCACGGATGGCGGCTGCGAGCGCGGCAGTGTCGAGCACTTCACCGCGGCTGGTGTTGATCAGGATCGCCGTCGGCTTCATCAGCGACAGCAGCGGCGTGCCGACAAGGCGCTCGTTGCCGGGCCTCATGTCCACGTGCAGCGTGACGATGTCGGCTTCGCGGAAAAGCGTTGGTTTATCGACCGCCAGCGCGGGGAACGTCAGTTGCGCTTGCACGTCGAGCAGGTCATTGTAGAGTACGCGCATGTCAAAGCCGTTCGCGGCAACCTTGCCAACGCGTCGGCCGACGCGGCCCATGCCCAGGATGCCAATCGTCAGCTCATTCAGCTGCAGGCCGCGGAGCGTGTTGCGCAGGTACCTGAACTCCTTCGGCTCGTACGCGCGATCCTTGAAAACCGCCCAGGGCCGTAGCAATTGCAACGCATAGCCGATGACGAAATCGCCGACCGCCAGGGTGTTGGCATCCGGCGTGTAAACGACTTCGACTCCGCGAGAGCGGCAGGCCTTCACATCAATGTTCTCAAGGCCCACGCCGCCTCGGCCGACAACTTTCAGCTTCGGACATCGATCCAGCAAGGCCGCGTTCACCTTGGTGTAAGTGCGCACCACCATCCCGGTCATATCTGGCAGCGCGGCGTTGAATTCGGGTGAATCCGGGGCGGCTTCGATGACGCGGACGCGCTCTTTCAGCCACGCCAGCGGCGTCGGATCCGATCCTTCGGTAACCACGACCAGAGGCATTTCGGTCATGCCGCCAGTTATAGCGAAAACAGAGAATCCAGTTTACCCCTTGAGGCGGCTGGCTGCTGCCGCGCGGCGAAAAGCCAGGATTGCTTCTTCCGGAATGACGGTCACGCACTCTTCGGGTCTTAGCTGGCCCATGCTCCACAGCCGACGCTCAACCATTTTCAAGAAGAGATGCTCGAGCGCTGCCTGCACTTCTCGCCCTTCGATGATGCCCAGGGCCCGGGCAATGGCTTCCAGGGTTGAAAGGTTCTGTACATGAGAAGAACGTCGCAGCCGATAATTCGACGGCGCTCCGACTGGCAGCTTCACGTTGGCGATTCCAGCAAGCCCGCTTTCACGATAAGGAACTTTTTTCGCCTGGTTCCAGCTTCCGTCTGGCACGATGAGGGTCACGGGCCGAGGCTGACGCGCCAGCCACTCAGGCGTCAATTCCACGGCGTCCTGACTCGGAAACAAGAGAAGCGCATTCTTGAGCGGCGCCGCCTCGGCCGGCCTGATCTCTCGCTCCGGAGCGCCTCGCAAGCGAATCTCACTGTTGGGTAGCGCCAGGCAAGCAAGCCATCCCGTGTTCGTTGCTCGAAACCGCTCACGCCAATGCATGTACAGCGTGACACGGGTATCGAGATTCAGCGGCACGATGTCGCCGCACAGGCAAAGCGGGCGATAGATCCGGCATTGTGTACACTTGTCGGTCGAATGACTTCGCGGCGGCATCTTTGCCTGCTTGTCTTGATTCGTCTGGTCACGATTCCTGGTCGATATTGTATTGCCGCGTCACGAGGCGTTGGACGTTGGGACGCAAGCCAGATTTCGGGCATCCCTGCTCGCTGGCCTCAGCGAGCCATTGCCGGGTGCGCTCGCGATTGAGAATGGCAAATCGTCGAGAGAACGAGAAGGTCAGTTCGCGCGGCTGCCCTGGCTCGTTGTAGCGCACGCGGCGGTTTTCGAGGTATGCCTTGCCCGTGGCCGGATCGATGATTCGCATGGAGCGCGGATAGGCCAAGGCGGGACTTGGTGCAAGGATACGGTTCCTCGTCGGTTCGCACGCCCTTCTATGAGTAGAGGCGGTCTGTCAAGTGGATCTCCCGCATTTTTTTGGATCATCCGACTAGAGCGTATTTCGTCTGATGAATGGCGAGGATCTTGAGTTTGAAGAACTCGTGATCTCGGAAGCCATAGGCTTGGCGTTTCATGGTCTGGATC
>VGYC01000079.1 GCA_016873095.1 Planctomycetota bacterium
AAAAAACTGCAACCGCGGGCTTATTCTTACGAAGTCGAGAGTTCTGCGGGGGAAGAGATTTTTGCCCCTTGGTGAGAACCGAAAAAAGACTGGCTCGTCGTACATCGCAACGGGCTCAACATGCGGCTAAAATCGTTGCACGTCGCCCCGCAACCACTACAATGTTAACCTTATGACGAGGCGGGAACGGCATGCGGACCGGCTACGCGTGGGCGGTGAAAGGGCTGTCGATGGAAAAGTGGCTGTGCCTGAGCGCGATGGGCATCTCCGGTCTGCTGCTCGTCCTTTTCATCCTCGACCTGGCTGTCGGCATCCCCTTCGGTGGCCACTGGAAGGTCGTCAAGATCCTCGGCGTCGTCTCCTGCGGACTGATTCTCTACATGGGCTGGGACGCCTTCAAGGACTGGCGATAGTCTCCGCATTGCGTTCTTCATCGTGCATGAGCCGCGTGCCGTCCCGCGCGCGCCGGCGACTCGATCATCGAACACAATCGGTTTGCTTGTTGCCCAGGCATTCCAGGCACTCCAGGCACCTCGGAGATTGAATCATGTCGCGCATTGTCCGTCTTGCCGTCCTTGCTCTCGTGGCAGCCTTCTTTGTACTCTTGCCCATCCAGGCTATGCAAAGTACGACCTTGCAAAGCACGGCCTTGCAACTCACCCTTCGCCAGCGAATCAAGTCGAGCGCCCGTCCCGATGGCTACGCGGCGGTCGAGAAGAAGGCCGCCTGGGACCCGCAGAAGACGGCCATCATCATCTGCGACATGTGGGACGACCACTGGTGCCGGTCGGCTTCGCGCCGCGTCGGCGAGTTGACGGGGCCCTTGAACGACGTCGTCAAGACCGCCCGGTCGCGCGGCGTGTTCGTCATCCATGCGCCGAGCACGGTGACGGCGTTCTACAAGGATTCGCCGCAGCGCAAGCTGGCCCGGAACGCGCCGAAGGCAGCGACGCCGGCGCCGCTGTCCACGACCGAACGCTGGGGGACGTGCTGGTGCTGGCCGGACGCCAGGCGCGAGGGCGTGCTGCCCATCGACGATTCCGACATGGGCTGCGACTGCAAGGTGAAGTGCAAGATCCGCGACGCCTGGACCCGCCAGCACGCCGCCATCGACATCGCCGACGGCGACGCCATCACCGACGACGGTCAGGAAACCTGGAACCTGCTGGCGCACAAGCGCATCGACAACGTCATCCTGTGCGGCGTGCACCTCAACATGTGCGTGCTTGGCCGGCCCTTCGGCATCCGGCAGATGGTCCGCCTCGGCAAGAACGTCGCTCTCATGCGCGACATGACCGATACCATGTACAACCCGGAGCGTCCCCCCGGCGTCAATCACTTCCACGGGACCGACCTCGTGGTCGAACACATCGAGAAACACTGGTGCCCGACCTTCACCAGCAGCGACATCACCGGCAAGGCAGCGTTCCGGTTCAAGGATGACGCGCGGCGGTGATGCTCCTGTTGAAGCATCAAGAATCCGGGTCCCTGCGAAATGCACGCACGGAATCGAAATTCCGTGCTGCACTGGCCGCGCAGAAATAAAAGAAGGCCGTGCCAGCGGCGCGGCTGGTAGCCGCCGGCCCGAGCGCGCTCGCATAGACTGAAAGGCAGCATGGTTGCCCCGTGGCCCGCGATGGAGAAAGGTCCATGATCAGGCCGATTCAGCAAGTCCTTCGTGGCGGTGTTGTCTGTACGCTCATTCTCGGCAGCATCTGGCTGGGCGGCACGCGCGCCGCCGATCCCGCCGACAGCTACCCGGAGCTGAATCTCATCCCGTGGCCGCAGACGGTGCGGCTGGGTGAGGGGCGCATGCGGCTCACGGCCGCCAGCCGCATCATCGTGGGCCAGGAGGAACTGGCGCACCTGGCGAAGGTGCTGTCGGGCGAGATCACCTTGCTGACCGGACTGAAGCTCGAGATAGCCGCCGGTCCGGATCGGCCGGGCGACATCGTCCTCAAGATCGACAGGGCCATCCAGTCCGCCGAGCCGATCCTGGCCGTGCAAAAGCGGCAGATCGTGTGGACCCACGGCGGGGCGCATCGATTGACGGTCGGCGCTCGAGCGCTGGTCGAGGGGTTTGACTACCGTGCCGTCTGCGAGGGGAGCAGCACGCTTCTGCAAGCCATCGGCCAGTCGGCGGGGCAGGTCAGCCTGCCGAAGCTGACAATCCACGATTGGCCTCATGCCGACTACTGCGCCATGATGGTGGATGTCGGCCGTCAGGATCACCCCATCCACTGGCTCAAGAAAATGGTTGAGGTATGCCGGTTCTACAAGGTTCGCTACCTGCAGCTTCACCTGACCGACGACCAGGGCTGGACCTTCCCATCCACGAAGTATCCGCAGCTTGGCTCGAAAAACTATGGAGCGCACGGCGGCGTGGCGCCGAAGGTCTACACGCTCGACGAACTCAATGGACTCGTCGCCTATGCCGATGCGCGCGGCGTGACGCTGGTGCCGGAAGTGGAAATGCCCGGCCATTCGGGCGCGGCACTGCGCTCGCTGCCCCACATCTTCGATGCCATCAACCCCAGCACAAAGCAACCCGTCGGCATGGGTTGCATGAACATGGCCAACGAGGAGCTTTACCCTGTCCTCGACACAATTATCGGCGAGGTCTGCGACGTGTTCCGGTCGTCGCCGTACTTTCACATCGGCGGCGACGAGGTGTCGATGGGCCGCGTCGCGCTGCACAGCGGCTACAAGGCGTTCATGGACAAGCATCGCCTCAAGGACGATGCCGACCTGGGACGCCACTTCATCGTGCAGGTCAACGAACTCGTCAAGAAGCACGGCCGCAAGACGATCAAGTGGGAAGGCCTGGCCAACGAGGCCTCGAAGGACAGCATCGTCATGGCCTGGGACAAGAACAACCAGACCGCCGGCCAGCTGATCGCCAAGGGCTTCGCGACGATCACCTGCCCGTGGGACCTGGGCGTTCCCTGGGAAGACTGGAACATGTACATCTGCAACGGCAGCCGCCTCAAGAAGGGCGACCTCGTTCTGGGCGCGACGCTGGTCGCCTGGGAGCAGCCGCCGGCGTTTCACCTGACCGGCGTCCGCAACGTGGCCAGCCGGCAGGAGCGGACCTGGAACCCCGAGCATGCGGTGACCATGGCAGGCTTCGCGTCACGCTTTCAGGCTCTCGACGCCGCGGTCAACAAGCTGATCGGGACGCCGATCCAGCTCAAGAGGGAGGCCGCGTTCACCACCTCGGTGGGAACGCGCGACCTGCTCACTGCCGAGTTCGCGTTCGACGGCAACGATGCCACGTTCTACAGGTCGGCCAAAGCCCCGGCGAAAGGCGACCACTTCATCATCACGCTCAAGCAACCCACTCTGGTCCACACAGTGGAAGTGCTCACGGGCATCAACAAGAAGGGATTGCTCGACGGCGGCCAGGTACAGGTCTCCGAGGATGGGACGGCCTTCAAGACCGTCGCAACCCTCAAGAATGGCTCGGCCAAGGCCGTGCTGAGCGACCATCGCGTCCGCGCCGTCCGGTTGTTGACTGCATCACAGCAAGCCGATCCGCTGGTCGTGCGCGAGGTCAAGCTGCGGCTCATGGTCGAGGTGGCCGGCGTCGTCAAGGATCCCGCCACGGCCATCGGTGAAGGGAATGTCGCCGTCCTCAAGGGCGATACTTCGTTCACGCATCCTCTGAACGATTGCCCGACTCCCGTCATCAACAAGGGTTTCACGCTGGCGCTCAACAGCGGCGGCGGCAACCCGTCCAGCTACAGCGGACCGATCAGCGGCGCTGGCAAAGTCGAGATTCACATGGGCCCCCACGGCGGACCATTCAAGGACTCACCTCTGGTCCTGAACGGCAAGGCGAGCAACACCATCAAGGGCAGCTGGTTCATCAAGACGGGCCGCCTCGTCCTGGCCAAGGAGACGGGCGCCCAGGCGCTCGGCGGCGAGATCATTGTCGGCGGACAGGGGGACAACGACGGCATCGTCTGGAACAACAGCGACCAGGTCGCGGATTCCGCCAGCATCCGCTTGCGGAACTCCGCCCGGGGGGGCGCATTCCTGGACCTCAATGGCCACAGCGAGACAGTGGCCAGCCTCATCATGGATGATCAGACCAGGATCCTGACCGACGGTCCCGCCGGCAGCGGCGCGCTGACAGTAGGCACGCTGATGGTTGCCGGCAAGAATCTCTCCAAAGGGATCTACACGGCCTCATCGAACTGGCTGCGCGGTGGCGGCTACGTCATCGTCGGCAGCGTGAAGAGTGTGAAGGTCGCCGGCGATATAGACGATCCGCACCAGGCCGTCGGCGTCGGCAACCTGGCTGTCCTCAAGGCAGCCAGTAACATCAAGCTGCCGGCCGGTGAGTGCTCGATCCCCGTGAATATCGGCGTCTTTCCCTTGACACTCTCCGCCGTGAACGGCGCGGCGCGATACGGCGGCTTCATCACCGGCGCCGGGACGTTGCACATCGACGCCCGCCAACCGCTGGAGATCACCGATGCGTCGCCGAACTCATACCGGGGTTTGACAGTGCTTCGTCGCGGCGTGCTGAAGCTGAGCAAGCCCGGCGGCGCCCTTGCCATCCCCGGTAACCTGGAACTGGGCGGCTCGACCGCGCACAACAAGGGAGATACCGTGATCCTGGGCGGCGACGGCCAGCTGTCGCCGAAAGCAGTCGTGACTCTGGCAGGTACTCAGCCATCGTTCCTGGACCTGGCCGGCCACAAGGTCACGATCGCCAGAGCCAATCTCTCCAGAGCAGGCACGATCCGTACCGGGGAGGGCGGCTCCCTCAACGCCAAGCAGCTTTACATCGATGGCAAGCGCCTGGCAGACGGCGCGTACCAGGCGCCGCAACCCTGGTTGCGCGGCTCGGGCACCGTGACGGTCGATGCCCGCGTGAACGTCAAGGGACGCATCGGCGACTGCAATACCCACGTCGGCGTGGGCAACATCGCCAACCTGACGGGCGACACGGCCTTCTGCTATCCGGTGGGCGACTGCGGCCTCGACATCATCACCAACGGCCACACGCTCACCCTCGACAGCGGCAACGGCAATCCGCTCATCTCCTCGGGCGCGATCTCGGGCACCGGCGACGTGGTGTTGCTGATGGGCCCAACCTACACCGACTACAAAGATGCGCCGCTGCGCCTGACGGGCACGAAGCCAAATACCACGACCGGCAAGTTCCATGTCCGCAAGGGCCGCGTGCAACTTGAGAAGCCTGCGGGCGTCGATGCCATCTCCGGCGACGTGATCGTCGGCGGCCAGGGATTCAACGACTGCCTGTTCTGGATGAGGAACGATCAGATCAAGGACAGTGTGCACATCACTCTGATCGGCGCCGGCAACAACGGCTTCGCCTATCTGCACCTCAATGGCTGCGATGAAACCGTTGCCGGCTTGACCATGACGGCCGGCAACACCATCAAGACCGACTCGACCGCCGGTGTCGGCGGCGTGCTCACCGTGCGGACGCTGACCATCGACGGCACGCGGATGCCCGCCGGCGAGTACAACGCCGCCAAGGCAAAGTGGATCGAGGGCAAGGGCAAGGTCGTCGTCCAGCGGTAAGGTTCGTGAGTTGACCGCGGAAGAACGTTGGAGCCCGCCGCATCGGCGAGACGTCTCGCTCACGCGGCGGGCCCTGTTGGTCGCGATCGCAGTTCACGCCGGCAAGTTCTGTCCTGCCTGAGGCACGGTGTCGTTCAACGGCAACGGGCCGTTCGCGGGTGGCGCAGGTGGCGCAGCGCTGGCGGCAACCGCGGGCTGCATCTCGGCCAGAATCTTGGCGAGGGCCTGATCCAGTTCCTGCTCGTTGAGTTGATCGATGGGCGTGGCATAGGCCGAGTCGGCGGTGAAGGTTTCCGGATTGGCGAGGCGCTCGGCGAGTTGATCGAGCGCGGGCGTGTCGAAGATGACCATGGGAGGAATGGGCCGGCCGAGCCATTGCTGCATCTCGACGGCCAGCGTCATCAGCGTGACCGAATCGAGGATGTAACGGCTGAGCGGCTCACGCGGGTCGATCTTGTCCGGCTCGATGCCGCAGTGCCTGGCGATGCGGCCCAGCAGCCACTCGCGAATCTCGGGCGCCGGCGGCAGTTCGCCGGTGAAGCTCTCCATGGGCACGCCGCCGGCCTCTTCCGGCGCCATGCCGAATTCCCATTGCTTGATGATATCGAGCCCGCAATCGAGGTAGCGCTGCCGCGTGCCCTGCCGCTGGACCTTGCCGCTGGAGGTCTTGGGGAGCGTGCCGCCGCGGATCAGCGCCAGCGCGTGCAAGGGTACCTGGTACTCTTCCTGCACCGCTTGACGGACCGACTGCGCGATGGCCTCGAGGTCGAGCTTGGCCGGACGGACGATTTCCTGAACGACGACCAGCTCTTGCCCGCCGCGCTCGATGGCAAAGGCAGCGCCGGCGTTGGGACGCAGGGCGGGATGGCAAGTAGCCACGGTGCGCTCGACGTCTTGCGGGTAGATATTCCGGCCCCAGAAGATCATCATTTCCTTGAGCCGGCCGGTGGGAAAGAGCTGCCCGGCGTGCATGAAGCCGAAGTCGCCCGTGCGCATGAATGGTCCGCGGCCGTCGTCGGCCAGCTGGGCCTGGAAGAGCTTTTTGGTGTCCTCGGGTCGGTTCCAGTAGCCCATGGCCACGCTCGGCCCCTTGAACCAGATCTCGCCCACGTGATCGGGCGGAAGTTCCTTGCATGTGGCCGGATCGGCGATGACCACCTCGGTGTCGGCAACGGCCCAGCCGCAACCCACCAGCCGGCGAGCCTTCTGCTTGGGCTCGGCGGCGATGGCCTGGTTCTGCTCGAGTCCGGCGGCAGAGAACTGCAGGGCCAGCAGGTCCTTGCCGCTCTCGATGCCGGTGACGCCGAGCGTGCCTTCGGCCAGTCCGTAGCAAGGGTGCCAGGCCTCCGGCCGGAAGCCAAACGGCGCAAACGCCGCCGTGAAGCGCTCGAGCGTTTCCGCGCGGACGGGTTCCGCGCCGCTGACCGCGATGCGCCAGCTGGACAGGTCCAGCCCGACGGTATCCTGCGGATGCAGCTTGCTGACGCACAGATCGTAAGCGAAGTTCGGACCACCTGTCGTGGTGGCCTTGTAGCGTGAGATGGCGTGCAGCCAGCGCATCGGCCGCTGGACAAATGCCAGCGGCGACATCAGGATGATGCGGTGCCCAAAATAGAACGGGGCCAGCATGCCGCCCACGAGGCCCATGTCGTGGTACATGGGCAGCCAGCTGACGGCGACAACATCGGCGCTATCCCCGGGGAACATGCAGCCCAGCTGGTGCATGATGTTGCGATGGCTGACCATCACGCCGCGCGGCGTGCTCGTCGAGCCGGAGGTGTACTGCAGGAATGCGATCTGCTCCGGCGCCACCTCCGGAGCGGCCCAGCGCAGGTGCGTCCACTCTTCGAGCTTGTCGCTGGCGAGCGTGGGCAGCTCATCGAAGTTGCCGGCCAGCGGACCGAGCAGCCGCAGGCTCTCGCCGGTGCCGAGAATGACAGCCGGATGACAGTCATCGACGATGGCTCGCAGCCGTTCCAGCGTGCGCGCCGCCCGCATCGGGTCGGGTGGATAGGCGGGTACTGGCAGGACGCCGGCGTACAGGCAGCCGAAGAATGCGACGACATACTCCAGCCCGGGACCGTACAGCAGCAGGGCGCGGTCGCCCGGCTGGCAGATCGTCTGCAGCTTGGCTGCCAGCAGACGCGCCTGGCGATCCAGCTCGCCGTAGGTCATGTTCTGCTCTTCGGTCTCGCCGTCGAGCAGGAATGTGTAGCTGATGTCATTGGGTTGCCGGCAGGCGCGGAAGCGTGCCAGATGGAACATGCTGCCGCAACCGGCGATTTCTTCTGGGTGAACGACGTGTGGCTGGATCACGTGGGAACTTCCTGGGTGTGAGCATCCTGGGTGCGCATCGCTACATGAAGTCGCCAAGGTATCGCACTCCACTTGGGGACATCCTTGGCCGGCCTGTCAGTCCATTGCAACGATCGAAATCGAGCGAACCGGAGGGATGGCAGCGCCTGCGCACTGCCAACGGGGTTGTCACTCGTTCAGTGACATTGGACAGTCATATATTGTAATGGCAGCCGGGCGGCTTTCCAGTCTTTCTGGAAAATCCTCTAATTTGCCCCGCTGTCAATGTCGTAAAAACCCGTACACCAGGCAAACTTGCCGCAGTTGATCGCGCATGGCCTGTACAGCATGACACTACCGGCAGCACGTTGCCGCGGCCGCGGTTCTCACGGCGACGCTGCCAGGTCCCACGGATCGGGCGGCTCTGCCAGAAACTCGTCGAGCAGCACCGCGACAGCCGGCGGGATCTCGGGCACACTGCCAGGCACGATTTCGCGGCGAACGTCGGCAACGTCGGGAACCGCTTGCAACGGCAACTCTGTCAGCACGAGCGGCTCCAGGTCCATGGGCCGGCAACCCGGCGCTTCGTTGTTCTTGCCGCCGTGACGCTGACCGAAGCGCCGCAGCGTGCCGTCGCTGGTGTCGAGGTTGAGGCTGGCGGCGTCCGCGCGAATCCGCCGGTCCGGATCGTTGAGCATGTCACGCGCCCAGTTGACATCTTCCAGCGTGGTGCGGATCAACCCCTTGCGGGCCCAGATCAGTCGTTTTGCCCACGCCGCCTCGATCTCCTCGCCATCCGCGACCTTGTCGACTCCCAGAATCAAAAACGGCCCCACTTGCTCGCGCGGCAAGGTCGCAAGCTCCAGGATCACGGGCAACGCGGCGGGCGCCTTGGCGTCGTTCATGCTCAGTTCCTCATGGAGTGACACAATTCAATTTTACGGTCGATGCGTGCGACCAGATCCTTCAGCTTGCGGCGCTGAGCGTCCTGGTGCACCAGGGCGAGACACTTGTTCGCGGTCCGCCGCAGATAGAGCAGATCGTCTTGCAGATCGCGGAGGACGTCGCGCACCGCCGGCCAGTTTATCTGGTAGGCAGGCAGGCGGCGCATCTGGTCAGCCACGCGGTTGAGCTGTCCGGCCAGGCGCTCGTACTGCTGCCCGAGATAGCTATTGGCGTTGCCGATCAGGGCGGCGGCGCGCTCCTCCACGCGCAGGTCGTTGGGAAATCGTGCCACGGCCTTGCGAACCTCGCCGAGCAAGCGGTCGATATCGTCGACCGAGCGAATCTCCTTGATGTCGAGTTCATACAGCTCGAATTGCGGATCGTTGGGCCGCAGATCGCGAAGCCGCCGCAACGCCCGCCGGGCCTCATCCGGCTTCTTGAGCTGCGAGTACAGGTGAAAGAGCCGCTCCAGCGTGTCGGCATCGTCGGGACGATGCTGATGGGCGCGCTGCAGGTATGCCAGGGCCTTGCTCCACTTCTCGCGCTTGAAGTAAACGTCGGACAGGCGCACCTGGGCCTCGAAGATCAGCGTCTCCAGGTAGCGTGGCAAGGCTGGCGCGGGCGTGCGCGGATTGATGAGGTTGACGTAATGATTCCAGTGCGCCTCGGCCCTGTCGATCTTGCCGAGCCATTCATACGACAGCGCCAGGTTCTGATGCAGCCAGGCGTCGTTGCCGACCTTGTTGAGGGCCGCCGTGAAGTAGGCGACGGCATGGTCGAAATCCTGCAGCATGCACGCGCAGCAGCCAAGCATGTTGAGCAGGGCCGTGTGCGTGGGCCTGGGCGGGACATTCTCGGCTTCGGGTTCAGTGGCCGCGCGTGCGTGCGGCGCCAGCAGATCGCGCGTCTCCTCCCACTTGCCGCGGTCGATGAGCTGTCGTCCTTCCAGCAGCAGGACCTCGAGATACGCTTCCCGGGAACTGTGACTGCCTGGACGCACGCGAGCCAGTTCACGCAGCAGCGGGAAAGCGACTTCAAACTGCAGTCGCGCGAGCAGTTGCAGCAAGCGTTGCTCCTGACCGGCGTTCAGCGCTCCCAGCAACGCCTCTCTGTCGAGCCGGCCGTTGCCGGACACCTGCGCCTCGGCCTTGCCAGGGGTGAGGCACAGCAGAGCATCCAGCGCCTGCAGGGTCTCGCGATCTGCCGGGCTTTGCGCGAGGACGAGGAGCCGCGCGATGGTCTCGGCCGCCGCATCCAACTGACCACGACACAGCCGGCACAGCAACACGTTGTAGCCCGCCGGGTAGCAGTCGGGCAGCAGTTCCCAGGCCCGGGAGAACTCGCGCTCGGCCGGCTCGAATTCACTCTCGGCGAATGCGAGCAAGCCCAGCTGAAAATGCGTGTGGGAGTCGGGCTCGGCGATCTTGCGCAGCGTCTGCCGTGCCTCGAGATTGCGGCCGAGCTTCTTGTACGCCAGCCCCAGCATGAACACGACCTGGCGGTCCTGGCAACCGGCCTTGATGGCCTGCTCCAGCAAGCGCGCAGCGTCGGCGGCGCTGGACGAGGCCGAGATTCGCGCTGTCATCGTCATGAGACGTCCCCAGCCAAGCGGCACGCGGCAGTTCAGGTGCGCGCGAACAGGTGTTGCTGTCCGGCCCGGGCGAGAGCGAGTATCAGCAGCTGGCCAAGCCGGCGATCGCGCCAGCCCAAGCGGCCCGCCTCGCGGAACTGCTCCGCCGCCGCTTCACATTCGCCCTGATTAAGAGCATCGATACCGGCCAGGAAGACAGCTCCCGCCAGCGCGCTGGACAGGCTCCACTCCTGCCGCTTGCCGGCATCCAGCGCTCGCCACCAGTGCGCCGCGGCGGCGTGATCGGCACGCGCAAAGGCAATTGCGCCGAGCATCGCCCTGGCCTGGGCCGACGACGGGCATTCCGGCCTGTTCGCCGGCGCTTGCAACAACTGGTATGCCGCCTCGCTTTTTCCCATGCGCAGGTTGGCCAGGCCCATCAAAAACGCGCGCTCTTCCTCCCAGGGCATCTTATCGGCGACCGGGCCCTGGGCTGCTGGAGCATCGAGACGCTGGGCCGCCTCGAGTGCGCCTGTGGTGTCGCCCGCGGCCAGACGGCAGACGGCAGCAAGATAGTGATAACGCGGATCGCCCTCATCCGTCTGATTCATGGACGCGGCCTGTTCTGCAAGGCCGGCCTGGTCACCCTGGCGCGCACGCAAGGCGGCGATCAGCCATCGGGACTGGGCATGCTCCGGATGACGTTGCAGAGACTCCTGAAGCAGCGCGATCGCGGCCCGATCGTCGCCACTGCGCGCCGCCAGGCGCGCTCCAAGAAATGCGGCCTCGGCGCGGGCCCCGCCCTCCAGTCGTTCCAGCGCGGCGCGCACATGCCCCAGGCTGCCGGCGGCGTCGCCCTGTTCCTGACATATCACCGCCATCCGCAACAAGGGTACGCCGCTGTCCGGCTGCAATCGCTGCCAGCTCCTGAGCCGTTCCATGGCCTGCGTTTGCTCGCCGAGTCGATAGTGCAACCTTGCCATGAGGTCATGAACGGCGGCATTGCCCGGAGCCAGCTTGAGCAGGATGTCGGCCGTGGCCAGGGCGGCGTCGAGCCGGCCGGCCTGTTCTTGCTGCCGTGAGCGCTCCAGCAACAGTGCTTCGCCATGAGGTGGATAGTCCGGGCCCAGCGCGGCGGGAAACGCGCCTGGGGCTTGCTCGGCCGCTCGTTCCAGAAACGTCAGCTCCACGACGTCGAGATCCCATCCGTGCTGAGCGTAGAATTCGCGCATCTTGTCGCGCTCGGCGAAAGCGCGTGCAAACAGCGAGAGAGCGTAGGGCCCAGTCAGATTGTGCACCTGGGCTGACCGGACATAGAGCCAGGCATACTCGTCGCGAACGACCTCCGGATGCGTCCCCATGAGGAAATGAAAGGCCGCTGCGGCTACCGGGTCCGTCGCGTTCACGGAGGCGAGATGCTCGCAGACGTAGAGCTGGTCGTCGCGCTCCAGCGGCAGTTGCAGCGCGCGGGCCTCGGCGAAGATGGCACTGACCAGGCCGGCCCACTCGACATCGCCCGGGGCCGTGAACTCGTTGACCAGGCGGATGGCCCAGTTGACATTCTGGATCTTGTCTTCGGAGCGGAGCGGTTTGCCCATGGCGCCGCACAGCGCGAGATAGCCGGCCGTGAGGCGGTCATGCGGCTGCTCGCGCTCATGGGCGGCGCGCAGGTGCTTGAAGGCCTGGTCATAATCTCCCAGCCGCGCCAGGGCCAGGCCGAAGCCGCGCAGCACCGGCAGCGACGGCGCGCCTTCCTGCATGAGCCTGTCGTACACCTGACTCGATTCGCGGAACTGTGCAAGCCGATAGTGGCCGTCGCCCAGCGCGATGTTCCCCTGGCGAAGCAGCAGCAGATAATCCGCGCCCCACACCGGGCAGGTAAACGGATGCTTCGAGGCCAGCTTGCGGACATAGGATCGTTGCTCGGGCATGCCTTCCACCCAGGCGCGTCCCGGTTTGCCGGACCATTGCAAGAAGCCGCGCGGGCCGAGCGCCTTCTGCAGCGCTCGCACCGCCAGCGCCGCGTCGCCGCCGGACTGCAGCATCGCCATGCCAAGCTGGTACGCGACAAACGGGCAGCCGCTGTCTATGCGGTTGGCCTCCGACAGAAACCGCAACGCCTCGCGGGCTTGACCGAGGCGCAGGTGAATCGCGCCGAGATAGAGCAGCGGATCGATGAATGACGATGCCGTCTCAGCCCCGGCTGCGCTGCTACGGGCCGAAGCCTGGCCGTTGCTAGCAGCTTGCAGCGAGACAACCGCAGCCTGCGAGTGTCCCTCGCGCAGCTGACACAGCCCCTGCCAGAAAAAGGCCTCGCGGCAACCCGGCTGCAGTTGCTGGGCACGCTGGAGCATGGCGTGAACCGCGCCAACGTCAGCGCCGCGCGACGCGGCGAACAGCGCCCGCGCCTCGGACAGAATGGCCTCGACCACTTCCAGACGCGCGTGCACTTCCTGACGACCGGCCAGTTCGGCTGCTTGCACGGCATGCGGCAGGGCGCCCTCGAAGTCCTTGCGCTCGATGGCGGACTGAACGGCGGCCTGCTGGCATGCTGCCGCCATGTCAGTGACCACGCCGCGCCAGTGAGCGGATAGCCGGCCGGCACGCAACGGCTCGATGAGGTCCAGGGCCGGCTTCCACTGTCCCTGGCCGAGCAATTGCTGCACACGGCGCAGAACGCGGCGGCGCCGCGGTCCCGGACCAAACACGAACCACAGGACAAGCAGCGCCAAGGCCAGGGTCAGGAATAGCAGGAACTCGGGCATGGGATGTCGGCACCTTACCTGCAAGCTGCCAGCTTGCAGGCCTGGTTTCCGCGCGCGGCGCAAGCCACGCAATGCCATTGCCGGCAGCGACAAGCTGGCAGCTTGCCGTGGCGGCATCGTCGACACAGGCAGCGTGTTCGCTATGCGAGGGGCTGCGCTGCAGCCGCCGGAGACGCGACGGTTGACGTGGGCGGCAAGGGGTCAGCCGTGATGATCTGCACGCCGTGTCGCGTGATGGCCAGTGTGTGCTCGACGTGCGCCGACGGCATATTGTCGCGCGTCACCACCGTCCAGTGATCCGACAGCGTCCGCACGTCTCCCTTGCCCATGTTGACCATCGGCTCGACAGCGAGCACCAATCCTTCTTCAAGGCGGAAATCCTGCTTCTTCATCTCGCGGCTGACAAAGTTCGGCACCTGCGGATTCTCATGCATGATGCGGCCGATGCCGTGCCCCACGTACTGTTCAACGACACTGAAGCCGGAGGAAACGACATGCCGTTGCATCGCCAGCGCGACCTCCGACCACCAGCGCCGCCGACCCATTTCCGTGATGGCGATCTGCAGCACCTGCTTGCAGATCTCGACCAGCCGGCGGCGCTCGGGACGGACCTCGCCAACCATGATCGTGTCGGCGGAATCCGCACACCAGCCGTTGAGCTTGCATGCCGTGTCGATCTTCACCAGGTCACCCTCGCGCAGCTCGCGCTGGCCGGGAATCCCGTGCACGACCTGCTCGTTGACCGAGATGCAGGTACAGGCGGGGAAAGGGATCTTGGGCCCCGGATATCCCTTGAACAACGGTGTGGCCCCGTAGTGGCGATAGATCGCCTCCACAGCCTGGTCGATCTCGATGGTGCGCACGCCCGGCCGAGCCATTTCCCGGCACTTGCGCATGGCCTCGGCCACAATCTTGCCTGACTCACGCATGAGCGCCAGCTCGCGCGGCGATTTCAATTCCGGCCCGGATTGAAAAATCGAACGTAACAAGTCAGTTTCTCCATGTGGTCCCGGTCACTGGCGGCTGGTTGCCACGCTTGGCTGGTTGCCACTCTTGCGCGCAGGCAACGCAACGCGGGCAACGCCAGCTGACGGACAACATCATTCTACAAGACATTCTCGATGCGCGAGAACACCGTTTCGATGGCGCCGCTGCCATCGACCTCGCGGACCAGGTTCTGCCTGCGATAATGGTCCAGAAGATCGGCGGTGTTCCTGTGGTAGACGGCCAGGCGCCTGCGGACGGTGGCTTCCATGTCGTCCTCGCGCTGTACAAGAGCGGCGCCGCATTCGTCGCAGCGGTCGGCGATCCTTGGCGGCTTGTGGCGGATGTGGTAGGTGGCCTGGCACTTTGGACAATAGCGGCGGCCACTCAGGCGCTGCACGATTTCTTCGTCGTCAACGCTGATGAGCAAGACCGCGGTCAGATCGAGGTATTGCTGGCGAAGAACTTGCTCGAAGGCCGCCACCTGGGCCAGCGTGCGCGGATAGCCATCCATCACGAAACGCTCGGGGCGGTCGTCGCGGCGAAAGCGCTCGGCAATCATTTCGTTGACGAGGTCGTCGGGCACGAGACCGCCCTGCGCGACCAGCGGCCGGGCCAGCCGGCCCGCGGGAGTGTCAAGCTTGACGGCTTCGCGCAGCAGATCGCCGGTGGCGATGTGGCAGAGGTTGAACTTCTTCCTGAGAAGCTTGGCTTGCGTCCCCTTGCCGCCACCCGGCGGGCCGATGAGAATCAAACGCATGGCGGGACCCATCTGCAAGCACCGCTAGTCTTCCGTCAGGCCTGGGTAGTTGCGCATTACCAGGTGGCTGTTGATCTTCTGTACGAGGTCGAGGGCCACGCTGATGACGATGAGCAGGCCCGTGCCGCCGTAAAAGCTGGCAACGGTATAGTTAACTTCCAGGGCGGCAGAGACAAGGCTGGGAATGATGGCCACTGCCGCCAGAAACGCGGCCCCCACATAGGTGATCCGCGTGATGACGCGTTCGAGGTAGTCGGCCGTTCGTTTGCCGGGACGGTAGCCTGGAATGAAACTCCCATAGTCCTTCAGATTATTGGCCATGTCCTTCGGATTGAAGGTGATGGCCGTCCAAAAATAGCAGAAGAAGTAAATGAGCAGGATGTAGAAAATATTGTACAGATATCCCTGGCGCTCGAAGGCGGCGGTCAGGCTGTAGGCCCAGTTCCAGTTGAAGGTCTGCGACAGCCACTTGAAGACGAACACCGGGATGAGCAGCAAGCTGCTGGCGAAGATGATGGGCATGACGCCGGCCTGGTTGACGCGGAGAGGCAGGAACTGGCGGGTGCCGCCGTAGACGCGGCGCCCGCGTACATGCTTGGCCGACTGCGTGGGAATGCGGCGCTGCCCCTTGGTGATGGCGATGACCGCAACGACCACCAGGATGAACATGCATACCAGGACGAGGATCTTTTCCAGGCCGATATCACCGGCCGTGCCGCCGCCGCCCAGCATGAAGATCGAGGCCCGCAACTGGCCACGCTCGAACAGCAAGCTATGCGTGGCGTCCGGGATGCGGGAGATGATGCCGGCCATGATGATCAAGCTGATGCCGTTGCCGATGCCATACTCGTCGATCTGCTCGCCGATCCACATCAGAAAAATCGTGCCTGCCGACATCGTGACGATGGAAACCGTGAGGTACATCCAGGTGTCATAGCCCTCCAGAGCAAGGTCCATTCCTCCTGCCCCGCGCTTGGCGATGTAGGTCACCCAGAACCAGGCCTGGATGACGCAGATGACCACGGTGGCATAGCGCGTGTATTCATTGATCTTCTTGCGGCCGCTCTCGCCCTCCTTCTGCAGTTTTTCCAGGGGCGGGTAGACGCTGGCGAGGAGCTGGAAAATGATGGACGCCGAGATATAGGGCATGATGCCCAGCCCGAAGATCGTGCTCTGGCTGAGGCTGCCGCCGGAAAACATCGAGATGAGACCGAGAATGCCTTCGTCCGAGCCGCGCATCGCCCTGGCCATCTTGCCCTGATCGATCATGGGCAAGGGCACGTGAAAGCCGATCCGGTAGATCGCCAGGAACAGAATGGTGATGATGATCTTCTGGCGCAGTTCCTTGATCCGGAATATCGTTAGGAATCGGGACTGGGAGATGCCCCGGAAGGCACCTTTGACCATCGAAGCAGTTGCCATGTTTCTTCCTTTCCGACGACCGAAATCAGGGGACTGATTCCCTTGTCCCCTGGGCAAGCCTAAAAGGACGGCGGGAAAAAGGCAAGAGAACTTGCCCTGCTTGCCTGCCTTATCTTGTGTTCACTTTCGCTCTCACGCGGCGCCGCGAGCGCGAAACGTGAACAGCTCTAGCCTTCCTTCGCCGGGCGCGGTTTCATCTTGTTCTTCTTCGGCTTCTTCGGGGGCGGGATGACTTCCATCGCTCCGCCCTTGGCGGTGATCTTCGCGGCCGCGGACTTGGAAAAGTGATGGGCCTTCACCGTCAGCTTCTTGCCGAGTTCGCCGTCACCCAGGACGCGGACGCCGGCGGCTTCGCCGCGGACGATGCCGGCGGCCTTGAGCGCGGCCTCATCCACGATCGCGCCATCTTCGAAGCACTGGTCGAGATCGCCGACGTTGACGATATGAAAGCGCTTTTCCCAGGTGGCGTTGCTGAAGCCGCGCTTGGGAATGCGGCGGAACAACGGCATCTGGCCGCCTTCGTGCAGCATGCGCGGCTTCTTGGCGCCGGCGCTGGCCCACTGCCCCTTGTGGCCGCGCGTTGACGTCTTGCCCATGCCGCTGCCGACGCCGCGGCCGACACGCTTCTTGCGCTGGCGGCGGTTGATGCCTTGATGGATGGTACTCAGGTCCATGACTTGTTTCCTAGTTGGGAGGGCGAGGCTCCCGCCGAGCCGCAAACCCTCGTTGCCTACAAGGTCACGCCGCGCAGCTGGGCAACGTCCTCGCGCGTGCGCAGCAGCAGCAGTCCCTGGATGGTGGCCTTCACGAGGTTCAGCGGGTTGGTACTGCCGTGTGTCTTGGTCAAGATGTTGTGGATACCGCAGGCTTCGAGCACGTCGCGCACGCCTGGGCCGGCCTTGACGCCCGTGCCCGGACCGGCAGGAACGAGGATGACGCGGCTGCCGCCAAACTTGCCGATGACACGATGCGGAATCGTCTCGCCGCGAAGCTGCACCTTCTTCTGGCGTTTCAGCGATTCCTGAGCATCCTTGGTGGCCTTCTCGACGGCAGGAGGCACCTCGTTGGCCTTGCCGTAACCGCAGGCAACGCGGCCGCGGCGATCCCCCACGACCACCAGCGCGTTGAAGCTGAAGCGACGACCCCCCTTGACCACCGCCGCGCAGCGACGGATCTTCAC
Source organism: Planctomycetota bacterium (assembly GCA_016873095.1). GTDB lineage: Bacteria > Planctomycetota > Planctomycetia > Gemmatales > Gemmataceae > VGYC01. Next base: position 17,481 of record VGYC01000079.1, read on the forward strand.
CACCCGCTCCTCCATGCCGTCCTGTCGAATCTCACGATCGCGTGCCATTGCGTGTTTTCCTCGATCTAGAATTTCAGGCCGCCGGCGCGGGCAGCGTCGGCGAGAGCCTTGATGCGGCCATGGTAGCGGTAGTGCCCGCGGTCGAAGGCCGCCAGGCTGATGCCCTTCTCCTTGGCAAGGTCAGCGATCTTCTTGCCAACGGCGGTCGCAGCCTTGATGTTGCCTCCATAGGCCATGCCCACATCCTTTTGCTTGCTGCTGGCTGCCGCCAGGGTGACGCCCTTGAGATCGTCGATCAACTGAGCATAGATGTGCTTGGAGCTGCGGAAGACGCTGAGCCGCGGTCGCTCCGCCGTCCCCTGGATGCTCTTGCGCACGTGCCGGCGACGACGAAGTTGCCGGCGATGATTGATCTTGTGCTGGTCCATGAAACTGAGTCCCTGCATTCCGGGTGCCATGCCCACGGCCTTGCGTGGGCATGAGTCGCAGACATGGCCACGCTAAGCCTTGGCCATGGCACCCCACATCGTCTTGTCTCTATGCGCCTCTTATGCGATTCTTATGCGTCTCTATGCGCCGCTGGCGAAGGACTTGCCTTCCTTGCGGCGAACCTGCTCGTTGTCATAACGGATGCCCTTGCCTTTGTAGGGCTCCGGCTTGCGAACCTTGCGAACCTCGGCGGCGTACTGCCCCACCTTCTGCTTGTCTGCCCCCTTGATGACGATTGTCGTCGGATCGGGCAGTTCGACGGTCACGCCTTCCGGCGGCGGCATCTCGACCAGGTTGGCGTAGCCCACCACCAGCACGAGCGTCTTCTTATCCATGCGTGCCTGGTAGCCGATGCCCTCGATCTTGAGCTTCTTCTCGAAGCCCTTGCTGACCCCCTCGACCATGTTGGCGATGAGGCTGCGCGTCAAGCCATGCAGGGAGCGGTTTTGCCGCTCGTCATCCGGGCGCGTGACCTGGATGGTCTGGGACTTGTCGTCATGCACGACGGTCATGGCAGGGTGCGGAGCCAGTTCCAGCTTGCCCTTGGGACCCTCGACCTTGACCGTGCCCGGAGCCACCTGGACTTTCACGCCCTTGGGGAGGGGGATGGGTTGCTTGCCGATGCGGGACATGACACGCTCCAAAATAATGATGCACGGTGAATGTCACCATCACCAAACGTTGCACAGGACCTCGCCGCCCAGCTTCTGAGCGCGGGCCTGGCGATCGCTCATGACGCCGCGGCTCGTGCTCAACACCGAGATGCCCAGGCCGTCAAGCACGGGGCGAAGCTGGGTATGCCGGCGGTACAGCCGCCTGCCGGGTCGGCTGGCACGCTCGATGTGCCGGATCACCTTCTCCCCCTCGGGCCCATATTTCAGGTAGATGCGCAGGACCTTCTTCGGCTCCTTGGAGTCGGGATCCTGACGAAAGACCTTACCGGAACCTTCGACAACATAATGTCCGACCTGGAAGTCGATGATGAAGCCCTCGTCCTTGAGCACCTGGGCGATGTAGGCCTTGATGCGCGTGCCTGGCATCTCGACAGCCGGCGCTTCAATCCGGTTGGCGTTGCGAATGCGCGTCAGCATGTCAGCGACAGAGTCGGTCATCATGGCTCGATCAGGCTCCTCTGCGAGAAACTACCAGCTCGCTTTTCTCACGCCGGGGATGAGGCCGTTGCTGGCCAGGTTTCGGAAGCAAATGCGGCAGATGCCGAACTTACGATAGACGGCCCGCGCCCGGCCGCACATCCGGCAACGAAGACGGATGCGGATCATGTCCCTGGGCCGCAGCTTCGACTTGGACGGATCGCGCCGCCGCGCCTCAAGCGCGGCGAGTTGCCGCTTGTGCTCAACCATCTTCGCTTCGGTCGACATGGGTCCTCGTATTCTCGAGTGTCATGGCCACGGCTGGCGTGGCCATCGGGTGGATGATCCAGGCCCATACACGCCCCTGGGCATGGCTCAACATCTCATCAGGCCTCGCGGAAGGGCATGCCGAAGGCCCGCAACAGCTCACGCGATTCGTCGTCGCTGTACGAACTCATCACGAAGGTCACGTCCATGCCCTGGGTAAAGCTCACCTTGTCCGGATCGATCTCGGGGAACACCAGCTGCTCGGCCAGGCCGAGACTGTAGTTGCCGTTGCCGTCAAAGCTCTTCGGATTGACGCCGCGGAAGTCGCGGATACGAGGCAAGGCAACGCTGATGAGCCGGTCGAGGAACTCGTACATGCGCCGGCCACGCAATGTCACCTTGCAGCCAATCTCGTTGCCCTCGCGCAGGCGGAAGCCGCTGATGGCATGCTTCGCCTTGGTCACCAGGGACTTCTGTCCGGTGATCTGCGTCAGCATCTCGGCGGCCTGCTCCATCTTGTTCTTGTCCTGCAGCGTCTTGCCCACGCCCATGTTGACGACGATCTTCTGCAACCGCGGCAAGCTGTGCCGGTTCTTCCGGCCCAGCTTCTCCGCCAGCTGCGTGACGATTTCCTTCTGATAGCGCTCTTGCAACCGAGCCATGACTCTTCACCTTACGGACAGCTTACTGACCTCTTATCGCAATGATGAACGCAGAATGGTGAACGAAAGAGATCCGTGCGGCTCTCATCTTTTTCCGTTCATCACTCATCATTCATCTAAACCACTTCCGACGCGAGACTGACGATCTTCATGAAGCCGCGTTCGCGGAGTTCGCGGGCGACGGCGCCGAAGATGCGCGTGCCGCGCGGCTCGTTGTCTTCCTTGTTCAGCAACACCAGTGCGTTGCGGTCAAACTTGACATAGCTGCCGTCGTCGCGGCGCGTCGATTTCTTCAAGCGGACGATCACGCCCTTGACCACCTCGCCCGGCTTGACATCGCCTCCAGGAATCGCCTTCTTGACGCTGGCGACGATCACATCCCCCAGCCCGGCGTACCGGCGGCGGCTTCCTCCCAGGACCTTGATGCACATGCATTCCTTGGCCCCGGTGTTGTCCGCCACGTCCAAATAGGTATACATCTGAATCATCTTGGATCAATCCTTCTCGCCAACGCTGAACGCAGAAGGATGAATGATGAACGGCACACAAGAACGGCCGTCTTCCGTTCATCACTCATCATTCATCATTTACGCCATGCCAAGCTCTTCCGGGGCCGCCACGCGCGGCGCTTGTTCTGGGGCTTTGGTGACAATGCGCAGCAACCGCCAGTTCTTGGTCTTCGACAGCGGCCGGGTCTCCATGATCTCCACCAGGTCGCCCATCTTTGATTCGTTCTGCTCGTCATGCACATGGCAGACGGTGCGGCGGCGAATGAACTTGCCGTAGCGCGCGTGCTTGACCAGGCGCGGCAGCTCGACGCGGCGCGTCTTGTTCATCTTGTCGCTGGTGACGACGCCGACCGCGGTGCGGCGCTTGCCTCGCTCTGGATTGCTCATGCCTTTGTCTCCTTGCCGGCCGCGGACTGACCGGTCCGGATGCCCAGCTCGCGCTCACGCTGGATGGTCTTCAAGCGTGCGATCTCGCGCTTGGCTTTCTTGATCTCGCTCGGCGTCTCCAGCCGCTCCGTCGCGGACTGAAAGCGCAGATGAAACAGGTTCTTCACCAGCTCCGACAGCGACAGCTTGAGCTGCTCATCGGTTAGCTGGCGATACTCGGCAATCTTCACGTTGACCTCGACTCTTGTAGCGGAACTCGCAAAAGTTCCGGCAACCAGGGGCACTTCTGCGGCATAGCGGAATCCTTGCGAATTCCGCCGCGGTCCAGGGCTAGATGTTCGGCCGGCGGCTGACCAGGCGGCAACGGAACGGCATCTTGTAGGCGACGCGAGCCAGGCAATCGCGGGCGGCGGCCTCCGGCATGCCGCCAACCTCGAACAGCACCATGCCCGCCTTCACAACGGCGGCCCAGTACTCCGGCTCACCCTTGCCCTTACCCATACGCGTCTCGGCGGGAATCGCGGTCACCGACTTGTGCGGGAACACGCGGATGTACAGCCGTCCCTCGCCGCGCAGAAAGTGCGTGGCGGTGACACGGCCGGCCTCGATGGCTTCAGCGCTCAACCAGCCTCCTTCCAGCGACTGCAAACCGAACTCGCCGAAGGACACGAAGTTGCCGCGCGTCGCCTTACCTCTTACCTTTCCCCGCTGACTTTTTCGGAACTTTACTCGCTTGGGCATTAACGGCATCGCTCACCTCCGGATCCAAGTAGTCGCCGTTGTTGATCCACACCTTGATGCCAATGTTCCCCTGGGCGGTATGCGCTTCCGTGAAACCGAACTCGACCTTGGCACGCAGCGTGGACAGCGGAATGCTGCCGGCCATGCAGCTCTCCGTGCGGGCCATCTCCGACCCGCCCAGACGACCCGCCAGCGGATGCGCACGCCCCGGGCGCCCGCTTCCATCGTCTGGTCCATCGTCCGCTTCATGGTTCGCCGGAAGCTGGCCCGCTTCTCGAGCTGCTCGGCGATATCTTCCGCGACCAGCTGCGGATCGACCTCGGGGCGATTCACCTCCATCGTCTTGACCTCGATGACCCGATGCGTCAGATCCTCGAGTTCCTTGGTCAACTCGTCGACGGTTGCCCCCTTCTTGCCGATGATCACGCCGACGCGGGCCGAGTGAATGAACACGGTGACGCGCTCACGCGTGCGCTCGATCTTGATCCGGGCAATTCCGGAACGCTGCGTGCCGCGCTCGCCTTTTTCGAACCGCCCCTTGATGTACTTGCGGATCTTCTGATCCTCGAGCAGCAGATCTGCAAAGTCATGCTTGCCGGCGAACCAGCGGCTCTGCCAGTCGGTCATGATGCCGGTGCGAAAGCCGGTGGGTCGAACCTTTTGCCCCATGGATAATCCTCATGCAAAAAACAAGCACCCGCACGGCGTCCGGGCGGTCCCGTCACCGTCGAGGTCGGCCAGGCCATTGCCGGGCCGGTTACTCTTCCGCCGACTCTTCCAGGTCGGACAAGGTAATGTGGATATGGGCGTAGCGGCGTTTGATGGGGTAGGCGGTGCCGCGGGCGCGCGGCATGATGCGCTTGACGATCGGGCCGCCGTCCACGCGCGATTCCACCACCATCAGGTCGTCCACGTCGCGGGCTCCGCGATGCTCGGCGTTACCCTGGGCGCTCTTGATCACTTGCTCCAACAAGCGGGCGCTCTTGTTGGGATAGAAGCGAAGGATCTCCAGGGCCTCGTCGGCAACCCGGCCGCGCACCAAGGTGGCGAACGGCCTGATCTTGCGGGCCGACATGTCGGCAAAACGGTATGTCGCCTTGAATTCCATGATCCAACCTTGCCTGTCTCAATCCGACTTCATCCACCTCACCAAGTTCCGGGGGCAGGATTTGAACCTGCGACCTCCAGGTTATGAGCCTGGCGAGCTACCACTGCTCCACCCCGGGATATAAGCTACACGCTGCTTGCTACTTGCTTCTTGCTACTCGCTACTTGCCGCCCCCCGGTCCGGGGCCAGCGGCGGCGGCCTTGCTGCGAGCCCCGCTATGGCCGCGGAAGATGCGCGTCGGCGCAAACTCACCAAGCTTGTGGCCAACCATGTCTTCGGTCACGAACAGCTTCATGAAAATCTTGCCGTTGTGAATCTCGAAGGTATGACCGATGAAATCCGGCACCACCGTGCAGTCGCGCGACCACGTGCGGATCGGCGCCCGATGCCCGGTGCGTTGCTGCCGCTCCACCTTGGCCAGCAACCGTTCATCGACATACGGCCCTTTTTTCAGCGATCGACTCATCGTGCCCTCAAAAACCGAGACAGTACATCTTAAGATCAGTTGCAAAATCGGCCAGCGAAATTCGCTACTGCCCGGCATAATGCGGCCCCGGACGGCGGCGGCGAACGATGGCGGAGTTCGATGGCTTGCGCTTCTTGCGCGTCTTGCCCCCCTTGGCAAGCACTCCGGTCGGACTGCACGGATGCCGGCCGCCGGCAGTGCGGCCCTCGCCGCCGCCCATCGGGTGGCTTACCGGGTTCATCGACGTCCCGCGATTGTGCGGGCGGCGACCCTTCCAGCGCTTGCGACCCGCCTTGCCCAGGCTGATGTTCATGTGGTCTGCGTTACCGATGGTGCCGATGGTCGCGCGACATTCCGAGGGGACGCGGCGGACCTCACCCGACGGCAGCGTGATCTGGGCCCACGAGCCTTCGCGGGCAGTCAGCACCGCCGACGTGCCGGCGCTGCGGCAGATCTGTCCGCCACGGCCCGGCTGCATCTCGAGATTGTGGATCGTCATGCCCAGCGGGATCTTCAAGAGCGACATGCAGTTGCCGACCTTGGGCTCCGCCGTGTCGCCGCTCATGATGCGATCGCCGGCCTTCAAGCCCTCGGGGGCCAGAATGTACGTTTTCACGCCGTCCTCGTATTGCAGCAGGGCGATACGCGAGGAGCGGTTGGGGTCGTACTCGATGGAGATGACCGAAGCCCAGACGCTGTCCTTCTGGCGCTTGAAGTCGATGAGCCGATATTGCCGCTTGTGTCCGCCGCCGCGAAAGCGCGTGCAGGTCACGCCCTGGTTGTTGCGGCCGCCTTTCGGCTGGTGCGGAACCAGCAGGCTCTTTTCAGGCTTTTTCTTGCGGTCGGTGATCTCGGTGAAATCGCTGACCGATCCCTGCCGCCTTCCCGGCGTCGTCGGCTTGTACAGTCGAATGCCCATCGTTACCTCGATGAACGATGCACGATGAAAGATGACTGATGATTGGCGAATTGCGTCGTCTGCCACTCATCAGTCATCTTTCAACGTTCATCATTTCTAGAAGAACTCAATCTTGTCCTCGGGATGCAACTTGACGATGGCCTTCTTCCAGTTCGGCAGCTGACCGAAACGGAAGCGGTAGCGTCGCCACTTGCCCTTGCGCTGCTGCGTGCGGACGGCTTGCACGCGGACGTTGAACAACTCCTCGACGGCCGCCTTGATCTGCGGCTTGGTGGCCCACAGGTTCACCTGGAACGAGTAGGCATTGTGATGCTCGTGCGTCGACTGGTGCGTGCCCTTTTCGGTGATCAGCGGAAACAGGACCACCTGGTGCGGCTCGAGCTTCGGGCCGCGTTGCTTGGCTGGTGCTTTTTTCGTGGCAGTCATCATCATTTCTCTTTGCTCGCGTTTCGCGTTCGCAGGGCAGGGCGCTGGTCGAGCGCGAAACGTAAACCGCTACTTGGCCGCGCTCCATTTCGCGCTCTTGCACAGTTCCTCGACGGCAGCGCGGGTTAGGAGGAGCCGTTTGGGCTTCAGCACGCTGTAGGCATTGAACTGCGTGGCCGGCTCGACCTGCACGCCGGCAATGTTCCGCGCCGACATGTAGATGGTTCTCTTCGGGTCGATATCCTTGCCGCCGAGGCCGACCAGGCAGGTCGATCCCTGCAGGTTGAGCGCTTGCAGGATCTGCGCCATCTGCTGCGTCTTGATCTCGGGCAACTTGAGGTCGTCGACGATGACGGCCTCGTGGTCCTGGAACTTGCTCAACAGGGCCATGCGCGTGGCAGCGCGGACGGCCTTCCTGGGCAAGTGGTATTCATAGTCGCGCGGCTTGGGGCCCTTGGCGGTGCCGCCGCCGCGGCGCTTGTTGCTGCGGCGCGGGCCGACACGGGCGTTGCCGGTCCCCTTCTGCCGGAACAGCTTCTTGGTGCTACCGGCCACCTCGCCGCGGCGCTTGGTGCAATGCGTGCCGCGCCGCTGGTTGGCCAGGTACATGAGCACGACCTCGTGCAGCAGCTGGCGGTTGACCTTGCCCCCCAGTTCCGCCGGGTCGATCTCGACGCTGCCAACGGTCTGGCCGGCGGCATTGAGCACGCTGACGCTCAGTGATTTGTTTTCAGACTCGGCCACGGCTGGACTCCCGATGCTCATCACGTCAAGCGTGACGACGACTCTTCATCACTCGCGGCGTGATGTTCACGCGATCGTGACGATTCATTTTCAAGGAAAGCACGAAACCCAAGCCGTGGTCGTCGCGACCCTGGCCTGGGTTCCTGGCGGGGAATTCGCTAAGCGCCGGAAGCCGAGTAGACCCGAATCTTGATGTCCACGCCCGGCGGCAGGCTCAGACCCTTGTTCAGGGCCTCGATGGTCTTGCCCGTCGGCTGCAAGATGTCGATCAGCCGCTTGTGCGTGCGAATCTCGAACTGCTCGCGCGACTTGCGGTCGATGTGCGGGCTGCGCAGCACCGTGTAGCGCTCGATGCGCGTCGGCAGCGGAATCGGCCCATGCACCATCGCCCCGGTCCGCTGGGCCGTGTCCACGATTTCATGCGCCGTCCGGTCCAGGACCTCGTGGTCGTATGCCTCCATACGAATCCTGATGCGCTCGTTCGTGCCCGCCAAGGAAGCCTCCCGCGCTTTTTCCCCAACCAGTTGGAAACCCTAAACTTATTGATGAAGAAAAAAGGTGTCAAGAGGGGATTCGACGCGGCTTGCCGTTTCGCGCCCGCGTTTGCTCAAGCCTGAGAGATGATCCTTTGCCCAAACCAGTATCCGATGTCCACCAAGCGCCGCCCGAAGAGCAGCACTGCCAACAAGGCTAGAACCAGCCACTCTGGCGGACCGAGACTGTCATACACGCTCATGAACCCGATGGCCCAGGCAAATCCAGCGACCGCAAACATCACTACGACAGCGCGCTGCGAACGCGATCTTCTTGCTTTCTGCGGCCCAGGGATTTCTTCAAGCAATGTCGGCTCGGGCATTGGAGCGAGGCTTTCTAGTCGACTTGCAGAACCAATCCACAACAGGCACCCGCACGAAGGACAGGTCGCATCACGCCGCGGCCATGACGGCTCGATACGCCCCTGATCGCCGCAGAAAGGGCAGCGATACTGATCGCCTTCAGGAGTGCGCGAGGATGGAGTCATGCATTCGACCTTTCGACGACCCACATGGCCATTGTCGGAATCCCTCAAGAACGCAGCACCTGTCGCCACCTTCTGGGAACCGCATCCCAGGCTCGTTGATAAGTCTCTTCCAGCGGCACCGGCACATGGGCGCCCGGCTCCAGGAACAGCGGCATGTCGGGCAGCGCATCGCCGACGGCGATGGATTCCACATAGGCGCGCACGGTGGCCGTAGATTCATAGGACACCAGCGTCAACGGTTTGTCATTTGGCGTCGCCGGCTCCACTCCCGTGACTTCTTCCCAGATGACTGAATGGATGCCTTGTGGATCGCGACGACCAGGCGGAAACGGATCGATGATGAGAAGATGGATGCGTTTTTCCAGCAACTCGGCAGTCTTCTCGACGAATGCCCTCAAGCCGTGGCGGCTGGCCTTGTTGCCGGGCGACATGATCTCCAGCATGGCGACGACGCGATCCCCGCTGACGTGACGGATGACGATGCTGCTTTTCTTGCGGCGATAGTACTCCATGTCGGTCTCACCGACCAGTCGGGCCTTGGGACTCGCGAGCAGCAGACCGTTTGATGAATGACTGTTAGCTGGATGTGTCGAGTGCTCGGAGGTCGCGTGGCCATTGCCTTGCAACGTCAGCACGTCTGGGCCGATGCCCCCCGCAATCTGCTCGGCCAGGGCGTAGTATTCATCCGGGAGAAGTCCCGAGTTCAAGGCGCGCTTGCATTCCTCGATCCAGCCATGATGGAAATCATGGAAGATGCCAGCGTCCACCCGCGTCCAGTCGTGCATGGGCATGTCGCCATCTCCACTCTTTGAATGGTATCGGCTCACTCCAGCGCCCGCAACAACCCCTTCGCCTTGTGCCAGGTCTCCTGGTACTCGCGTTCCGGGTCGGAATCGGCGACGATGCCGCCGCCGACGCAGAATTGCAGCCAGCCGCGGCCGGCGACGAACGTGCGGATCAGCAGATTGCTGTCCATGGCGCCGTCGAAGCCGATGTAGCCCAAAGCGCCGCAGTACGGCCCGCGCGCCGTCGGCTCCAGCTCGGCGATGATCTCCATCGCGCGGATCTTGGGAGCGCCCGTGACCGAGCCGCCGGGGAACGCCGCCTTCAGCAGATCCACGGGCCCCAGTCCCGGCCGCAGCGTGCCGCGAACCTCCGAGACCAGGTGATGCACGTACGGATGGCTCTCCAGCCGGCAGACATCGGCGACGCGCACGCTGCCGTACGCGCACACGCGGCCGAGGTCGTTACGCAGCAGATCGACGATCATGACGTTCTCGGCGCGGTCCTTGACGCTGTGGGATAGCTCGTCGCGGAGGACGCGGTCGCGGTCCGGGTTGGCGTCACGCGGGCGGGTTCCCTTGATGGGACACGTCTCCACCTCGCCCTTGTCGCCCTTGTGGACGCGCAGGAATCGCTCCGGCGAAGCGCTGGCGATGACGAAGTCGCCAAGGTCGAAATAGCCGGCGAAGGGCGCTGGATTGAGTCGCCGCAGCCGCTCGTACAACTCCCACGGCGGCATGGTTGCGCGCTGCAGCAGCCGCTGGGCAATGTTCACCTGAAAGCAATCGCCGGCATGGACGTACTCGATGGCACGCCTGACCGTTTCCAGGTACTTCTCTTGCGTGAAGTTGCTGAGGACGCCTGGCAGGCCCGGTAATTCCCACCCCAGCGGCGCCGGCAGCGGCGGCGCGCATTTCGTCGATGCCGGCAAGGTCACGGCTCCCTCCAGGCGCCGCTTGACCTCTTCCAGCCGCTTCCAGGCGCGTCGTTGCCGGCGCCGCGACTCGGCTTCCGGTAGCCCGGTCGAGACGAGCCACGCTCGCCCGGTTTCATGATCGAAGCTGACGACCCAGTCATAGAAGCCCACGGCCATGTCGGGAACAGCGAAGTCATCCAGCGCCGGCCGAGGCAAACGTTCGAGATGATGGCACAGATCGTAGCCGAAAAGACCGGCGGCGCCACCCTGAAACGGCGGCAAGGCAGCGTTGCCAGTGGGAGGGCGAGGCTCCCGCCGAGCCGTCCGGGCATCGGGCCGATCGAGGGTTCGCGGCTCGGCAGGAGCCTCGCCCTCCCGGAGTTCCGCCAGCCTTCTTGCCAGGACGGCGAACGGGTTGGCGCGCGTGACGCCGGTCCGGTCGCACACCGTCGTCCCGCGCGCCTCGATGAAATCAAACGGATCGGCCGTGATGAAGGAGTAGCGACTGGTCCCGGAATGACGGCCGGCGCTGTCGAGGAACAGAAGATGCGGCAAAGCGCAGAGCCGCCGGAAGACGTCCCACGGCTCGGGAGTGGGGAGCAACTCCTCGACTAACGGTGCAAACCGGTCTGTACGACATGGCTGTGAGACAAGCGTGCCCATCATCCAATATTAATACCGGCCCCCGAAGCAATGGGACACCTTCGTTCAGGCACAGGCTCTAACTGCCCGTGAAGATCAGCGTGGTCTTCAGTTTCTTGCGTAGATTCTTGGCCGCTCCGTCGGTGACTTTCGTTTTTTTCAGGTTCAGGATTTTCAACTGACTCAACCCTTCCAGATTCTTCAATCCGGCGTCCGTTACCGCAGTTTTTTCGAGAATCAGGACGTTGAGCGTACTCAGCCCCTTGAGATGGGCAAGGCCCGCGTCGCCGACAGCGGTGTTCGACAGATTCAGGTGCAGCAGTTCGACGAGAGCCTTCAGGCTTGCCAGGCCGGCATCCGGGACCTTGGTGCCTTGCAGTTCCAGCACGGTCACATGCGGCAATCCCTCCAGCGGCGCCAGCATCTCGTCCGTGGCCGGCTTGTTGCCAAGGCGCACGATCGAAACGGGCCGGCCGGGCCTCTTCTGATGGTAGCTCATGCTGCCCTTGAGCTTCTTGACGCTCGAGGCCATCTTGTCTCGGTCTGACTTGTTTTCCTCAGCATGGCCGGTTCCCGTGACATTCAGCCACATTGTGAAGGACAGCGCGAAAACTAGATGACGCATCGCAATCTCCTCGAAGAAAGTTCTATTCAGTCTATCGCTTTTTTCTTCAGGTGCGATGTCTCTGCCGCTGTCAGGAACCCCCAGAACAGCGCTTCGTCCTGCACGTAATTCTTGCCAAGCGTGAGAGCCGTCACCGCCTTGGCCATCTCGTAACCGAGATAAAACGCGTGCGCCGCGTCGATATGGCCCTTGGCTTGCATGCCCGCGAAGAGTTCGAACGGATCGGTTCCCTTCATGTATAGTTGCCGGCTGATGACATGCAGCAGACCGCCCTCGGCAAAGATGCGATAGTTGCGGTCGGCCACCTGCTCCGCCAGTTCTCGTAGAGTTCGCTCGCCGTGCTCGCGCATTTTCGGATCGCGCAGCATCACGAGTTGAGCCGACAATCGCTTGGGCAGCACGCGCTCGGTGACGGCATGAAAGACGAGCCGGCGGGCCAGGTCGAGCTCGCGGACGCAGCTGCGGCACCAGTTGATGACCTCCGTCGTCAGCACGCTGCGAATGCCCAGCTCCTGGCAGAAGCCGAGAAGCATGACGTTGACGCCGGCCGAGTCCACGTCGGTCAGCTCCGTCAGGTTGCCCACGCCCATGAGCATCTCGGCAGCGGGATAACGGCGGCGAACTTCTAAATAGCGACCCAGCGACGCCGCGAAGCCGAAGCCGATCGGCTCGATCACCGGGTCGAGGCGGAACGGCACTCCCGCCTTCTGGAGGAAGTTGACGGTCTCATCGAGTCCGTCGAGGCTGCCGGGCGCATCCGGGACGGCGACGACCTCGCAGCCCCAATCGCGGGCCGCGTCGCGATTGGTGTGGTTGACGCTGAGGACCAGCTCGGCGCCCGCCCCGGCCGCCGCCGCGGCTTCCTGGATGTCGAACGTATCGACGGAGACGCGAAACCCGTCATCGAGCAGCCGGCGAACCGTCTCGCCGATGGCCGTCCAGCGCGCAGCGGGATCGCAGCCGAGATCGATGATGTCGGCGCCGTCGCGGCGCTGCTTGCGGGCACGGGCGAGTAGATCGTCCCAGCTCCAGCGCGGCGCGTGGTTGATCTCCGCGAGGATGGCGATGTCGAAGGCAGCGAGCGCCGGCCGGGATGTGCCGGCGGCGCCAAAGAACTCCGGTAAGTCGCGTAGGTCCTTCGGCCCGCGCTGCACGGGCCGGCCCAGCTTTTCCTCCACGACGGCCAGGTCGCCGTCGCACATGCCGGGGAGCAGCACGCGATCAACGTCGTCGTGCCGTTCCAGATGGCGTGCCACCCAGGGCGTGGTCGTCAGCGCGGCGACCGTGATGGGCAGCACGGCCACGCTGTACGCGAAGCCGGCCGAGGGCGCCAGCTCCGCCAGCGTCCGCCTGAGTGCCGGCTCCGCCAGCTTGCCCGTCACAAAGAGGATGTGCGCCATGCACTCAGAATAGCACATGCACGCGGGTGTTTCGCGCTCGCTGACCCGCACCCGGCGATTCCGCTATCATGTCCTGCGGCGGTCCAGGCAAAGGAGACAATCATGCGCGTGTTTCTGGTGCTCGTCCTCATCGGCATGTGTGGCGCGAGTGCTTACGGCTACTTCGATCTCCGCAACGGCCAGCGGAAACTCGAAGACGCCGAGACCAGCAACGCCAAGGCCCGGCAGACGCTTGGACAAGTTTGCGACGAGTACGCCAGCGCCCCAAAGGTGACGCGGGCGCTCGACAACCTCCAGGGCCAGATCAACAAAGTGCGCGCCGACGTCGGCCAGATCGCCGGCAACTACGCCGTCGCCTCCAAGGTCGATTCGCTGCTGGCCGGCATCGGCAAGGACATCGCGGCGCTGAAGCAGCAGCTTAATGCGCGAACCAACCCCGCCAGCCCGACATACGTGATCGAGATCGGCTTTCAGCGCGAAGGCGAGTCGTTGCTCTTGCTGCGCTACGCCGGCCCGACCATCGAACAGGCCGTCCAGCGGCCAACGTCCACCAGGCCGGGCATGCGTCTCGGTCAAAGCGTGAAGGTCAATCCAGGCGACGCCCGCATCGGCACGGCGGAGTTCAATCACGCCGTCGTCCGCTCCGCGGAGGGGATGCGCACCATCACGCTGGGCCAGGGCAAGGCCCGCCCAGTGGGCATGTTCCGCGCCAATTCCACCAGCTCGGACTGGGACCTGGGCGCCGACGGCCGGCAGGTAATCGTCGCGATGTTGAAATGAACCGCTAGTGCCGTTTCCAGTTCGCAAGTTTCGCGTTTTCTAAGTTCTCATGCAGCTTTGCTTTGGTGACGTTTGTAGGTTTTCCAGCGCTCCATGGATATCTCGTAGTGGCCGTTGCGCCAGCGCAGGTATTCTTCGATGGCTTCTTGCTGTTCGTCGTGACTGCGGT
>VGYC01000080.1 GCA_016873095.1 Planctomycetota bacterium
GCCAACACTTCTGCCGATACTGTCGGTGGAGCATCCATGCCAACCGCAACAGTACCCGAAACCACGATTCCGAGCTATATCGACCCGTGACCGGTTACGACGTGACCGAACCGGCGCTGCCGGAACGGATGCCGCTGCGCCATCAGCCGTTGTCCAGCCAGTACCCGGATTTCTATTTGAGCGGCGATACGCTGGTTATCAATGACGAGAAGAATTGGACAAAGGCCTGGCAACTCGGCGGCGCGCGGCCCGAGGCTGTCGACTTGCCGGCGGACATCCCTGCCGAACGATTCTCACCCGTTGCCGCGACGCCGGATGGAAGGTTTGCGATCTTGGTGTCGGACGTCGGTCATAGTGCCCGGGTCGTCGAACGCTCGGGGAAGCAGTTCGTCGCGCGGCAAACGCTGCCAATAACGAATTACCGTGCGGCCAGCATTTCTGCCGACGGCAAACTGGCGGCGTGGATCGTCGATGGCTTCGTCAAGCTCTACGACTTGACCGGCGCCAAAGCGAGTTTGCGAATCGACAAGGCCTACCCTGGCGCAGACCACCTCCACCTCGCCGCCGACGGCAAGACGCTCGCCGCGCTGGTTCGCAAGGGCGCCACAAGCGATATCGAAATCTGGGACATCGGCATCAAGGATCTGGCCAAGCGCTGCGTCGTCGAAGGCCGCGGCTGGCAAGGAATGTCGCCGCTCCTGTCGCCGGACGGCAGGACGGTTCTTTTCGGTGTGTTTGGTGTGGCCGAGCTTTGGAACGTGGCCCGGAACCCGCCCAAGCAAATAGCCGTTCGCCTTCCGGAGGATTTGGATCTGCTCGTAACTGCCCGGTACCTGGCGAACCCGAGCCATGTCGTTCTTGCGGGCGCCTCGGGCAAGTTCGGCATCTGGGACCTGGACACGGGCGCCTGGAAGTGGCACGGCAAGCTCCCGGGCCGGATCAACCGCATCACCGCCACGCCCGACGGCCGCTACGTCATCACCGGCAACGGGAACGGGACCGTGTATGTGTTTCGGACGGGAATCGCGCTGCCGACACCGATGGTAACTGCCGACCCGGATCGCCGTGCCGCCGAATGGGTGTTGTCGATCGGCGGTTACGTCGTTATCCGGCACGATGGCCGTGAGGGGCACATGTTCCAGTTCCCCTTGCCCAAGGATGCGTTTGAGCTTCGCCACGTCATCCTGGCAGAGAACAAGAAGCTCACCGCGGCCGGCCTGTCGAACTTGAAGGACTGCAAGAACCTCGTTGGCGTCAGTCTCTTCGGCTCGGCCATCACTGACACGGACCTCGCATCTCTGAGCAATTGTCGAGAGCTGACCGGCCTGGACCTGCACGGCACCCAGGTGGGCGACGCCGGCCTGGCCCATTTCAAGGACTGCCACAAGCTGACGCACGTGGGCCTTGCCGGCACGAAGGTGGGCGATGCCGGCCTGGCTAATCTGAAGGATTGCAAGGACCTCATCGAACTGAACCTGTACCAGACCAAGGTGACTGATGCTGGATTGGCTAACCTCAAGGACTGCAAGAAGCTGGTGGTCCTTTTTCTGTTCAACACCAAGGTCAGCGATGTCGGCTTCTTGCATCTCAAGGGCTGCAAGGAACTCAAGAATCTCAGCCTGGCTCACACGGCAATCGGTGACTCGACCTTGGAGCTCTGCGGTCATTTTTCCAAGCTGAGTTTCCTGGAAGTCGTCAACACCAAGGTCACGGAGCAGGGGGTCAAGAAGCTCGCCAAGGCATTGCCTGACTGCAAGATCACCTGGGACGGCGGCGTCATCGAGCCGACGTCGCAATCGAGATTCACCAACTCCCTCGGCATGGAGTTCGCCCTCGTCCCCAAGGGCAAGGCCTGGCTCGGCGGCGGCGGCGGCAAGGTGGGAACCAGGGAAGTCGAGGTCAAGGACGACTTCTATCTCGGTGTCCACGAGGTCACTCAGGAAGCGTGGCAGAAGGTGATGGGCAAGAACCCCAGCTACTTCTCCCGTGCGGGAGCCGGCAAGGACGCGATCAAGGACATCGCCGACGCAGACCTGAAGCGGTTCCCCGTGGAAAACGTGTCGTGGGACGATGCCCAGGCATTCCTCGATGCCCTGAACCGGCGCGACAAGAAGGATGGCTGGGTGTATCGCCTGCCAACGGAGGCGGAATGGGAGTATGCCTGCCGGGGCGGACCGCTGGCCGACAAGGCGGCAAGTGCGTTCGATTTCTACTTCCTGACGCCGACGAACGAGTTGCAAGCGGGGCTGGCAAATTTCGCCGGCAACGGCCCGAGGCGGCCTTGCAAAGTCGGATCGTATCTGCCGAATGCCCTGGGCCTGCATGACATGCACGGCAACGTCTGGGAGTGGTGCGCGGACGAGCAGCGCGATCCGCGCAACGAACTGCACCGCGTCTTCCGCGGTGGCGCCTGGAGTGCCGACGCTGCCTCCGGCAATTGCCGGGCGACCGGCCGTAGTGCCGGTCCGCCGGTCGGTCGCGCCGAGGATCGCGGCCTGCGTCTGGCACGCGTGCGCATCAAGAAGTGAATCGCCTAGCCATCGCCCCGAGGTTTGCACCATGGGTGAGCAAGCTGTTCTCGCCGTCCTTGGACTTTTCGCCATGATGGGCGTGGCTGGCTGGCTGCTGAAGGCGCGCCGCGACACGCCGTTCATCACCCTGCGTGAGTTCTGGATGTCGCGGACACCGGAAAAGAACTGCTATCTGCGTCTGGCCGGCCGGCCGGGTTCGACCCGTCGCTGCGCTCGCTCTTCGGCATCCATGCCGAGGTCCGCTTCGAGGCCAGCAGCCGGGCGGTGCGTCGCACCTACCACGCTCAGCACCTGGTCGATGGATGCGGTGCCGCTGGAAAGCATGGGCGCCTGCCAGTGCGGCTATCGCAAGAATCCGATCTTTCTCGTGCTGTTCTTTGCCTTTCTGCTCGGCGCGTTCCTCATGTTCGGCGCTGCCGCCGGTCCCGGTCAGCAGCGCGACCGCAGCCCGCTGGTTGCCCTCGGTGTACTCTCGCTCCTTGTGGCCATCGTCGAGATGATCGCCTACTGGCTGTCCAAGCGCATGGAGATTGCCGTCGAGACCGGCGGCGGCCGGCTCATCGGCGTCGCCTTCAAGCCCAGCCTGGTCGAGAACGCCACCTTCAGCCGCGACGAGCTGGAAGAAGTCATGCGCATCCTGGTTGCCATCAGCGGCAGCCCCGGCTGAGCGGCGCGACGGTATGACCTGTTCTCGGCATACAATGCTGACATGAGCGGCGCGCGGAACATAGTGCGGGTTGCCCTGGCCATTGCCCTGGCCATGCCAGCGGTCGCGAGCGCCCATCCGATTCCCAGCAGCCAGCATGACCGCACCATCGTCTTGCGCGTCGAGGAAGGCGACGCGCCGGGGCAGGTACGCGTGCGCATCAACTACCGGCTGGAGCTGGCAGAAGACACTGCCAGGATCGATATCGCCCCGTTCGTCGATGACATCGACATCAAGGCCGTTCGCCGGTCGCCGGCCGGCTATTACAACGAATTCACGCGGCTCATTGCTCCCTTCCTGGCCCAGAATCTCGGCCTCCAGCTCGATGGCAAGCCGCTAACGCTGGTCTGTCGCGAGCATCGGCACACATTCCACGATGAAAACAAGCAGGTGCTGGGACACCTGCGCTGCGATTTCGTCTTCCAGGTGCTGATCGCGCCACCAGCCGGCGCGGAGCACGTCCTCAAGCTGGAGGAGAAGAACTATCCCGCCGACCTGAGCGGGCTGATCCATGTGTCGGTGCTGGCCGGCCCGGGCATCCGTGTGCTGGAGAAGCACGAGCCGGACGACGCGCTGCGGAGCCGGCCGACAATGGAGCGCTTACCGGAGGATGACCGCAAGCTGCGATCCGTCTCGCTGCGATTTTCCGTCGGTACGGCCGCGGCAAGCGCCGCTGCCGGGACGCCGCCCGTGCCGATGGCCGACGCGCCGAAGCAGCGTGACGATCACGAGGGACTGTTTCACCTGTTCATCAGCTCGGAACATGGCTTCGTGTTGCTGCTGCTGCTGTCGGCGTGGGTTGGCGCGGTGCACGCGCTGACGCCCGGCCACGGCAAGACGCTGGTGGCCGCCTACCTCGTCGGTCAGCAGGGGACGATCGGCCATGCCATCGTCCTCGGCCTGGTGACGACGTTGACGCATACCGGGGCTGTGCTGCTCCTGGCCTTTCTGCTGCGCTTTTTCTCCGAAGGCGCGCTGGCATCCGTGCAGGTCGGGCTGGGCATGGTGATGGGGCTTTTGATCGCGTGCCTCGGGTTCTGGCTGCTGCTACAGCGGCTCGCGGGCCGGGCCGACCATGTGCATCTGAGCGGCAATCACCACCACCACCATCACCACAATCACCATCACCACCATCATGAACATCATGATCATCTGCCGACGGCGCCGGCCGGCAAGGTCACCTGGTGGGGATTGATCGTGCTTGGCATGAGCGGCGGCATCATTCCCTGCTGGGATGCGATCGCCATGCTGGTGCTGGCTATCGGCGCCAACCAGCTTGCCCTGGCGCTGCCGATGTTGCTGGCGTTCAGCGCCGGCCTGGCCAGCGTGCTGGTGCTGCTCGGCATTCTGGTGGTGAAGCTGCGCAACTTCGCCGGCTCGCGCTGGGGCAACGGCCGCATCGTCCGCGCCTTGCCGCTCGTCAGCGCCCTGCTGGTCACCGCCATGGGCATCTGGCTGTGCTACGAGAGCGTGCACGCGACACGCTGAGGCGCGGAGTACCAATCACGGCATCCAGATGGATTCGTCCCGGATTCGTCCAGAAAGTGTCACACACCCCCTCGGCGCATCATCGCCTGGAATAATACAAGGTAATACGTCGAACGAGTGCGGCTATGCCACGTACGGCAACACATATGGCCCCTTGGGTATGACGGCAATGCGCGCCGTCGGGCCGTGTTCCGTCAGGCTGTCGGCGACGGCTTGCGCCCTGCTGGTGACCCGATTCGCTCGGGGCAGTCCCTGGCGGGAATTGCCGGGAGTCTCATGTTGTACTCGACAATATTCGAAATATCGCATATACTGGCTGCATGCAAGACAGCTTACGCCGCTTCAAGGCCGAGATTTTCCAGGCTCTCGCCCATCCGACGCGCATCGCGATCGTTGAGTTGTTGCGCGACCAGGGCGAGGTCCCTGTCAGCTCTATCCACGAGAAGCTTGCCCTGGAGCAGGCCAACGTCTCCCAGCACCTCGCAGTGCTGCGCGGCAAGCACATCGTCGTCGGCCGCAAGGAGGGCAATCAGGTCTTCTACTCGTTGCGCGATCGCATACTCGGCAAGGTGCTCGATCTGATGCGGCAGTTCTTTCAGAACCACCTGCGCGAAGCGCTCGATCTCCTCAATGACATGAAGACGGAGGCAGCGCCGGCGAGATGAGCAGCCTGGACCGTCTAGCTCGATTGCGCGCCGTCATCGAGGAGAGCGCTCACTTGCTCCCGTCACAGGGGCCCATCTCGGTCTTCATCCATCACAACACGCTGCACGCGCTGGAGTCGCTGCCGTTTGACGAAGCCCTCAAACAGGGGGCGCGGATATATGGCTGCCAGCCCTACCTCGACGAGAGTCGCTATCGCGCCAAGCTGGGAAAAGGGCGCATTCGCTCCTCCGACCTGCGCATGGTGCTGGGCGACGACCTGGGCGACCGCGCCACGGAGAACATTGCCGGCCTCATTCCTTTGATCGAACTGCGGCTGGCCATGCTGCAATACCCGCTGCTGACGGGACCGACCGAAGAACTGCATTGGTTCATGGCCGAGACCGACGCGCTGCGGCGAGTTCGCCGGGAAGCGTCATCGGCCATTCGCGAACGGTTGATCGCCGAGACGCGACGCTGGGCGATGCGCGACCTGCGTGGCGGACCGGACATTCGCGGTGTCAACGGCAGTCCCAACTCGACAGTGGAGGCGCGGTCGCCGGACAAGCTGTCCGGAATCGACCGCCTTGGCGATTCCGCGATGGAGACTTGGTCGCTGCCCGACTGGGAACGATTCACGCTGCAATCTCTGTGGCGTGTTTGTCGCGACGGTGTCCACGGTGTCGCCGATGTGCCGGCGTGCGCGCCGGCGGCGTCCTTGCCGGTGCGCCATCGCCACTGGCTGCTGCTGGCAACCAGCCGCGACGCCGATCAACTCGTTCATGAAGTGTTGATTCCCTTCTGCGCCGCCTACCTGGACCAGGGGCTGTCGCACTGGCGCTTTCCGCAGCGAGAGCGCGGCCTGCTGAGGTGCTTCCGCAATCTTTATGCACGACGGGGCGGGGCGCCGGTGCCCTGGTTGCATGGACTGCGCAGCGAGCTGCGCAGGCTTCTCGACGACAGGCTGTCCGCTCTCACGTCGATCGAGGAATCACTCAGGTTGCTCGGGGTTGCCGACTACGAATGGCATGACTTCATCGCAGCAACGTTGCTGGCCCTGCGCGGCTGGGCGGGCATGATCCGCCAGATCGAGATGCGCGGCAACCAGCTGACCTCGTCGTCGCAGGAAAGCGACCTCATCGAGTTCCTGGCGATTCGCTTGCTGCTGGAACGCCAGGCGCTGATGCACGTCGCACGCCAGGCGCTTGATTTCCACGGGCCGTTATGCGAGCTACGCGCGGCAGCGCGCCGGCGCGCCGCCGCACCGGCGTCCTTGACCGTCGAGCAACGTGCCTTTCAGGTCTTCCAGCTGGCCCAGGTCATCGGCTGGACACCGGAGGAGTTGAGTCGCCTGTCTCGCAAAAACTGGGCCGCGCTGCTGATCGAGATTGAGGGCTTTGCGGAGATTGAGCGGCGCCGCATCTTTCACCTGGCCTATGAACGCCGCTTCTACTCGCAGGCCCTGGACGCGATTGCTCTGCACGGGCATGTTCGGCGCGAGCACGTGTCATTTCGGGCGTCGGCAACGCCTCGCTTCCAGGCAATCTTCTGCATCGATGAGCGCGAAGAATCGATTCGCCGTCATCTGGAGGAGATCGCTCCGGACTGCGAAACGTTCGGTATCGCCGGTTTTTTCTTCGTACCGATGTATTATCGCGGCGCCGGCCATGCCCAGTTTGTCTCGCTTTGCCCCGTGGGCTTACATCCCAGACACTGGGTCATGGAGCAGGTGGAAAGTGCGCATCGCGAGTCACACCAGCGCCGGGCCTGGTTCCGGAGGATTCTCGGGCTGGCGTCGCGCCGCTTTCATGCCGGCAGCAGGGCTTTTGCGGTCGGCGCGCTTCTCGCGGCTGTGTTCGGCCCGCTGGCATCGGTTCCCCTCGTTGCCCGAACCTTCGCGCCGCGCTTGACGGCGCGTCTTCGCCGGCTGTTCGGCCGTTTCGTGCAAGCATCCCCGGTCACGCGATTGCTGCTGGAGCGGCGGGAAGACGTGCCTGGTCCACATGACGGCCATGTCGGCTTCAGCCTGGATGAAATGGCCGACATCGGCGAGCGTGTGCTGCGCGATCTCGGCGTGACCCGATTGTCGCGGCTGGTACTGATCATCGGGCATGGCTCGACAAGCCTGAACAATCCGCACGAGTCGGCCTACAATTGCGGCGCCTGCGGCGGCGGTCGTGGCGGCCCCAGTGCTCGGGCCCTCGCCAGTATCCTCAACAATCCATGTGTGCGGGAACGGCTCGAAAAGCGCGGCCTGCATGTGCCCGCCGACACCGTATTTATCGGCGGCTGGCACAACACGGGTAACGACACCGCCACGTTCCACGACCTCGATTGCTTGCCCGTCTCGCACCGGGATGAATTCGCGACGGCGCGGGCCGAGATCGACGCCGCTTGCATGCGCGATGCCCACGAGCGCAGCCGCCGCTTCGACTCCGCGCCACTGACGCTATCGTTTGCCGCCGCGCAGCAACATGTGGAAGGACGCACCGAGGACCTGGCCCAGGTTCGGCCCGAACTGGGGCATGCCACCAATGCGCTGCAGATCATCGGCCGGCGGCAGTGGACGCGCGGCTTGTTCCTGGATCGACGCGCCTTCCTGACCTCCTACGATCCGACACAGGATGACGCCGAGGGCGCGATCCTGAACAGAATCCTGCAGGCAGTCTTGCCCGTTTGCGCCGGTATCAATCTTGAATACTACTTTTCGTGCGTGGACAACGTCGGCTGGGGCAGCGGCACCAAGCTGCCGCACAACATCACCGCCATGCTCGGCGTCATGGACGGGGCCGCCAGCGATCTGCGCACGGGCCTGCCCTGGCAAATGGTCGAAATCCACGAGCCGGTGCGGTTGCTGAACATCATCGAGACGACGCCGGCGATCATGTTGGGCATCATGGACCGCAACGCCGCTATCGGCCGGCTGTGCCGCAACGGCTGGGTGCAAGTCGCCGTCATGGATCCCCAGACGCGGGCGCTCAGCGTTTTCCGGAATGGCCGGTTCGAGTCCTATCGGCCGCAGTCATTGCAGTTGCCGGCGGCGGCGTCCTCCACGGATTGGTACCGCGGCTGGCGCGATCACCTGGAGTTCGCCACCATCGGCGCCTAGATGATGGCCTGCTTCGGGAGGGCGAGGCTCCTGCCGAGCCGCGGAGCGACAAGTGTCAAGTAGGTTCATGGCCGGCAGGAGCCTTGCCCTCCCGAGGCCCACGCCTGGCTGCTCCGGGATCCATGAAACGGCCATCTGGCTGCTGCGAAAGATGAGGCCATGGGCGAGCACATGCTGGACCTTGGGATACTGAAGACCTGGTTAGGCGTGGTTGTCATCGCGGCGCCGACCACGCTGCTGGCGCTTCTGGGCGCAGCGGCCTTGCTCGGTTGGCGACTTTCCGAGCGCGTCATCACTCGCTGCGTGCATGCGGCCGTCGGCAGTGGCCTGCTGGCCGCTCTGGCTGTGCTCATCATCATGCTCGCAGACGGCTCGCGGCATGTCGATGTCCAGATCGGTGACTGGGTGAAGATCCCGCACTACCATTTCTCGGTCAGCTTCGTCTTCGACCGACTATCCGTGCCGCTGGCCATCCTGTCCTTCGTCCTGTCAGGAACCATCGCGGCCTTTGCTGCCCGCTACTTGCATCGCGAAGGCGGGTTCAATCGTTTCTTCACGCTTTATGCGCTGTTTCTCCTCGGCATGGTGGCGGCGTCGCTGGCGGGCACTATCGAAACGCTTTTTGCCGGCTGGGAACTGGTGGGGCTGTCATCGGCGCTGCTGGTCGGCTATTACCAGGACCGTCCGGCGCCGGCGCGGAACGGCATCTGGGTGTGGGTTATCTATCGCGTTTCCGATGCGGCGTTGTTGCTGGCTGCCGTCGTCCTGCATCACTTGACCGGCGAAGGTGATTTCGCTCAACTCTGTGGCCACGGGCCCTGGCCGGGCGGCACCGCCTCGCTAACAGCCGGCCAGGCGTTGATCGTGGGTCTGCTTCTGCTGCTTGCTGCCGCGGGGAAATCCGGCCTGGCGCCCTTTTCCGGCTGGCTGCCGCGCGCCATGGAAGGACCCACGCCCTCCAGCGCAATCTTCTATGGCGCACTGTCGGTGCACCTGGGGGCCTTCCTGCTCTTGCGCGTCAGTCCGATTCTCGAATGCTCCATGTGGCTGTCCGCTGCCATCGTGATACTTGGCCTGACGACCGCGGTGCTGGCAGTGCTGGTCGGCCGCGTGCAGACCGACATCAAGTCAGCCCTGTGTTACGCCAGCCTGGTGCAGGTCGGCATCATCGTCGCCGAAATCGGTTTGGGTTTTCGCTATCTCGCCCTGGTGCACCTCCTCGGCCATGCCTGCTTGCGTACCCTGCAGTTCCTGCGGGCCCCGACGTTGCTGCACGATCATCTTCAGCAGGTGAATGCCATTGGCGCTGATGCGTTAGGCTCGGCGAGCGACGGCCAGACGACCCGCTTGCGCTCGTCCCGCCTTCACCTGTGGCTGTATCGCTTTGCACTGGAGCGGGCGTACTTTGATGCTCTCTTGCTGGCGTGGGTCGTCGAGCCATGCCGGCGATTGTTTCGCTGCTGCGACGCCCTGGAGCGGCGCTGGACCGATTGGTTGGCGGGGACCCGCGCTGCGCAGCTGGACATCACCGCAGTTGACCCTGCCGGGAAACACGAAGATCGATTGGCGAGCTGACATTGAGCGTGCCGGAAATGATTGAATTCCCCTGGCTTGAAGTCTCGCTCATCCTGGCCGCGCTCGGCGCGGTGTCCGTGGGATGCTTGCGCAGCCCCGGCCGCGCCTACGGCTGGGGGCTTGCCATCACCGCCGCCGTGTTTGCCTGCACGGTGCCGGCCTGGCTGCAACATTATCTTGGACTGAAAACCTCGCCACACTGGTCGATCCAGGAAGCGCTGTTCGGCACAATCATTTTTCAGCTGGATGAATTGAGCGCCCCGCTCGTGCCAGCCGTGGCCCTGCTGCATTTCCTCACGGCCTTGGCGACGGCGCGGACCAAGATGCGCCGCTTTTCATTGTCCTGGTCCCTGGCTTCCGAATCCATTCGCCTGGCCACCTTCAGCTGCGCGACGCCATGGGTGCTGATCGGTCTCCTGATTGCATGCGCCATTCCTCCGTTCGTGGAGCTGCGCAATCGTGGCAAGTCGACCGTTGTCTACCGCCTGCACATGGGGCTTTTTGTGGCCCTGCTCATTATCGGCTGGGCGGCGGTCGAAGCGGCGGGCAATCCGGCCGTGGCGCCTTCCTGGGCAGTCATTCCGCTCATGGCCGCCGTCCTGATTCGCTGCGGCGCCATTCCCGCACACTGCTGGCTTACCGACTGGTTCGAGAACGCTTCCTTCGGGAATGCCCTCCTGTTCGTCGCGCCGCTGACCGGTGTTTATGCCGCCCTGCGGCTCGTGATTCCCAGCTCGCCCGACTGGGTTTTGCTCGGCATCGTCTCCTTCTCGCAAGCAACGGCAATCTATGCGGCAGCGATGGCCGTGTTTCAGGTCGAGGCGAGGCGGTTCTTTGCTTATCTCTTCCTGAGCCATGCCTCGCTCGTGCTGCTCGGCCTGGAGCTGCATACGCCGCTGTCGCTGACCGGGGCCCTGTGCCTGTGGTTTTCCACCATCCTGTCGCTTGGCGGCTTCGGCTTGACCTTGCGGGCCCTGGAGGGACGATTTGGCCGACTGTCGTTGGCCCGACATCGTGGGCTTTACGATCACTCGCCCACCCTGGCGGTCTGCTTTCTGTTGACCGGCCTCGGCAGCGTCGGCTTTCCGGGCACGCTGGGCTTCATCTCGACCGAACTGCTTGTCGATGGTGCAAGCTCTGCCAGCCCGGTCGTCGGTCTCGTCATGGTGTCCGCAGCGGCGCTCAACGGCATTGCGGTGCTTCGCGTCTATTTCTTGCTGTTCGCTGGTGCTCGCCACACGTCCACAGTCTCGCTGGAAATGGGCGTGCGCGAGCGCATGGCCCTGCTCGCCCTGGCGGCTCTTGTCCTTTGCGGCGGCCTGTTCCCGCAGCCTGGCATCGCTACCCGCTACAAGGCCGCCGAGGAGCTTCTCCAGCAACGCCACAGGCATGAGGTGAGTGATCTCGCAGACCGGCCAGGTGCAGGCAATCAGCCCGGCTGATTTTTCCCCTGGCAATTCTCGACAAACCTCACGGCTGTCGGCTCGGCTCTTGTCTACTTGAGCGGCAGGCGCACTGCTTCGCCGGTCGCTGCCGAGAGAAGGCAGGCCTGGCAGATCTCGACGGCGGCGCGGCCCTCGGTCCCGCCCACGTGCGGCGGCCGCCCTTCGTGGATGCTGTCGATGAACTCCTGCACCACGCCGATATGCGGGAACAGACGGATCGGCGACTTCGGTTCCTTCAGGTAATCGAAACGCTCCGGAACGTAAACGCGCTCCCACCTGTCCCCCTTGCCCAGGTCGAGATACTCGAAGTTCTCCAGGTCGATGATGCCGTCGCGGCCGACGACCTGGAAACGCACCTCGCTGGATGGAATCCCCGGCGACGGAAACTCGCTCGAGATCCACATGTGGCCCATGATGCCGTTGGCGAAGACAAGCTGGGCCATGACGCTCTGGGCCGCGGCCGCAAGGTCGCTGAACGTGTTCACCTGAGCGAACACCTGGACCACATCGGAATCGGTCAGCCAGCGCAGGAAATCGGTGTTGTGCGAGGCCATGCCCATGAACAGGCCGCCGCTCTTCGGGTCGGCCATCCAGCCACGATTCTCGAACAGCTCGCGCGTCAGGTGGATCGGGAAGCTCGAGATGGTGCGGAGCATGCGCAGCGGGCCGATGACGCCGTCGTCGATGAGCTGCTTGGCCTTCATCGTCACCTTGCGATAACGCTCGGTCTTGACGACAGCGAGGTTGACCTTGGCGGCGGCACAGGCGGCGCTCATGGCGTCGCACTCGGCCACGGTCGGCGCCATTGGCTTCTCGGCAAGCACATGCTTGCCGGCCGCCGCGGCCTTTTGCGTGAGTTCCAGCCGGTCCTGGTCCGGCGTGGCCAGGATGACGGCATCCACGTCCTTGCGTGCCAGCAAGGCATCGGCGCTCGCCTCGGCCGGCACGCCATAGTCGGCCGCGAGTTGGGCGGCACGCTTGCCGCCGGCGACCGCCGACAACCGAGCGCCGCGCACATGCCTGCTCAACGCCTCCGAATAGGTCAATCCCATGAAGCCGCTGCCAATCATGCCGACGCCAACCTGCATCTGTGTCTCCTATCTTTCATTTCGCCGGCAGGGCGAGGCTCCTGCCGGGCCGTGACTTTCCCGCTCCCAACAATCGACCCGCGGCAGGCGTCAGTTCAGCGATGCTGCTTGTGGCAAGCGGCGCAGCGATTGCCGAGCAGTTCGAGGGCCTGGCGAACGCCCTGGAAATCGCGGCGGTCGGCGTGGTTGACGATGCGCTCGGCGGCGGTGCGGAAGGAACCGGTCTGCTCGCGCCAGTGCATCTTGTCGCCGCGCGGCGGCGCGAGGCGTTCGAGGATGCCGGCCCCCTCCGCGATCATGACCGCCAGCGCTCGCGTTTGCTTCCAGCCGGCGTCATCGCGCGGCTCTTTCTCCAACGAGCGAATCAGCAGGCCGCGTAGACCGGTCGGCGCGTTCACCGCGCGCATGATGTCGGCGATGCCGGCCGTCGGAGAAGCCCCCTCCTTGCCGTTACCATCCTTGGCGTCCTCGACGTGCTTGCCGAGAAACTCGTAGATCTGCAACCAGGCTTCTTCAGCTTCGTTGTTCGAGTAAGCAGCGCTCCCCGGCGGGCCCATGAAGCCTTCCTTGACGCCCACGAACTGATACACTTTCGTCGCCACAGGCCGGCGGGCAAGTGCCGCGCGAAAGACATCGATCTGTTTCCCTCGCGCGGCATCGGAACGGGAGAACACGCCCAGCACCGGGGACTTCAGTGTCGCCACATCGCCTTCCGGGACGAAACCATCACACGTGACGCACGCCTGCACGGGAGTGTCCATGGCGAGTCGAAGCGCTGCCGCGCCGCCAGGCCCCCAGCCCAGAAGGCCGATGCGCTCCGCCAGCACGTCGGGGCGCTTGCGCAGCCAGCCGATGGCCGCGCGCAGCTTGTCCACGCCGTGCTCATTCACGGCCACCACGACATAGCCGATGGAACTGAGTTCGCGGGCACTCAAACGATACCAGTCGTCCCGGCCGTCGCCGCCGCCAACCAGCAAGACGGCCGGTAGCTTCTCCCTGGTATCGGGCCGAGCCAGATAGCCAGGCACGTCGCCCGGCAACAGCACGGCTCGCGTCACGATCTCCGGGTCGGTGATCGACTTGAACTCATCCAGAAAAGGCGTCAGCTTGCGCTTCTGCTGCCCGGCGCCGGCGACGAGAGACGCCGCCAGGCAAGCCGCCGCCGTGGCGAATAAGACCGCGGCGCATAAGACCGCGGCGCGGAGAATAGCAATCTGCCTCCGGTCATCATTCATCTCGGCGATCCTATCACTTCGCGGTGCCGGCTGCAAGCATCTCGACTTCTCGACTCGGGCACGTGCTCAGTATTCCAGGCCGATAATCTCGTCGCCGGCAATGGTGGACAGCGCCCGGTAGGTCGCCGGCTGAATCGTTTGGGCGATGAAGCGGACGCTGCCATCCATGAAGAGGAAATTGCAGCCGCTGGGATGCAGGCTGCGAAAGCCGCTGACGAGGTCCTTGCCGGCGGCGTTGTCCCCCTTGGGGTCCTGTCCCCAGATGGTGGGCGTCGTCGGCCGGCGGTTCATGGGCTCGTCGCGCGGGTCCGCCGGCAAGCCATATTGCGCGGTGACGGCGAACACCGAGCCGTACCAGGGATGCGACTCATCGGTGACGCCGGCCGCGCCCCAGGACTGATCGATGGGCACCGGCAGGCCAAGAAACGGGTTGATAGCGGGCACGCCGGGATTGGCCAGATCGCGGACAAGATAAAATGGGTTGCCGCCCGCCGCCTCGCCGATGGCCATGGTCGAACTCATGCCGTCGGTGATCTCGCGGCGGAAGGTTCCCTTCTCGTCGCGGCTGCGGATGCCGAACATGCCGCGCGTCTGCGCTGGCACTTTCTCCCAG
Source organism: Planctomycetota bacterium (assembly GCA_016873095.1). Taxonomy (GTDB): domain Bacteria; phylum Planctomycetota; class Planctomycetia; order Gemmatales; family Gemmataceae; genus VGYC01. The sequence continues at coordinate 14,433 of VGYC01000080.1, forward strand.
CGGCGATGAATGGCGGCGTTGGCTCCCTTGCAGAACGCATAGTCCATGCCTGCCGCGGAGGGGGGCAGCGCCATGTTCCATTGCGCGGCGACCGAGTCCAGCGCGATTGACCCGCCCGCGCGGTTGCTGGGACAGTAGAACAGCGGCACCTCGGTCGCCACCGCCGCGAAGTTCGCCGGCAGCCACCACGGATCGTCGAAGCTGTACATCCTGTGGGTGTTGTCCTGCTCGATGAAGGGCAAGAGTTGCGTGAAGCCCGTGGCTTCCGCGTCGCTCATCACCGTCTGGTCGGTCATCAGCCCCGGCGGATAGTAGAGCTTCACCGACTCGTGCAGATGCAGGGCCAGGCCTAGCTGGCGGAGGTTATTCTGGCACTGCGTGCGACTGGCGGACTCGCGGACCTTCATGACGGCCGGCAGCAGCAAGCCGATCAGCACCGCGACGATGGCGATGACCACCAGCAGTTCGATCAGGGTGAAGCCACGCCGTCCGCTCCGCATGACTGGATCCATGCCTGCAAGAAATGACCATGGGGATATTGTACAATGACACGGCCGATACGAGGTATCTCATGATCTTGCTCAAGCATGGCTTGCGGACCGTTGACAAGCCTTACACGGCCAAGGTCTTTGGCGTGGATGAAGACCAGTTCGATGAACTGGTGGACGAGGATACGCGTGCGGAACTCCTTGATGGAGTGATGATCGTGCATTCGCCGGCAACGATCGAGCATGACGACGTGGGCGGGTTCATTCGGACCTTGATGCGGCTCTACGCCCGCAAGCGCCGGCTGGGAAAGGTTCTCGGTCCCGATTCACTGGTGCATCTCAAGACCTGCCGGTTGCTTGCCCCCGACGCCTATTTCGTCGAAAAACGGCGAGCGCCCTCGCGAAAGGTGAAACGCTTTGAAGGGGCGCCCGACTTGACTCTGGAAGTGCTGAGCCCTTCCAATCGCGACAATGACTTGCTCGACAAGCGTCCTGCCTTCAAGGCCGCCGGCGTCCACGAACTCTGGTTCATCGACCCGGGCGCCTGCGAAGTCATGATCGATCGCAAGCGCGGCCGTCACTACAACGAAGAAGTCGTGACACGCGGCAAGGTTCATTCCGACGCCATGCCAGGCTTCTGGATCGATGTCGCCTGGCTGTGGAGTGATCCGCTGCCGGACGAACTGGATTGCCTTGAGCAGATTCTTGGCAGCGGTCGGCGATAGCCGGCTTGGCCATGATCGCCTGGTTTGCATGAAGGCCTGAAGTCTGGCGACTTCGGCCATGAGACCGCTATCCCGAGTGAGCAAGGAGGCCCCGGCCATGGAGGCGGCCGACGATCCGCTTGCCGCACACCTGCGCGTGGTGCTGGTGCACGACTGGCTGACCGGCATGCGCGGCGGGGAAAAGTGCCTGGACGCGCTGTGTCGCCGCTTGCCGCGCGCCCGGCTCTTCAACCTGTTGCATCGCCGCGGTTCCGTGAGCCCGGCCATCGAGCGGCTGCGACCGCGCTCCAGCTTCTTGCAACACCTTCCCGGGATCGAGAATTACTACCGTTATCTGTTGCCGCTGATGCCGCTGGCGGCGCGCTGGCGCGTGCCGCCCTGCGATGTCGTCCTGAGCCTGAGTCACTGTGTGGCCAAGGCCGCCTGCCCGCCGCCCGGCGTGCCGCACGTCTGCTATTGCCTCACGCCCATGCGCTATGCCTGGCATCTGCGGTCGAGCTATCTCGACAATGAATCACGCTCCTTTCGAATTCTCGCGGGCCTCCGCGGCTGGGCCGAGCACAGGATGCTCGACATGCTGCGCGACTGGGACCGGCGCACCGCCGAGCGCGTGACCCACTTCATCGCCGTCAGCGAGACGGTGCAACAGCGCATCGCCGACTGCTACGGCCGGCACAGCCAGGTCATCTATCCGCCGGTGGACACGGATTTCTATTGCCCGGCCCCCGTGCCCCGCGAAGACTTCTACCTCGTCGTGTCGGCGCTCGTCCCCTACAAGAGGATCGACCTGGCGGTGTCGGCATGCACGCGCCTGGGCCGACGACTGCACATCATCGGCACGGGTCCGGAATCGGGCCGCTTGCGGGTGCTGGCTGGTGACAACGTACAGTTCCTCGACTGGCAATCTGACAGTGCGGTGCGCGACCAGATGCGCCGCTGCAAGGCATTGCTCTTCCCGGGCGAGGAGGATTTCGGCATCGTTCCCGTGGAGGCGCAGGCCTGCGGCGCCCCCGTCATCGCCTTCGGCCGCGGCGGCGCCACCGAGAGCGTCATCCCTTCCACCGGCCTCTGGTTTGCAGAGCAATCTGTCGATTCGCTGGCGACCGCCATCGAGCAATTCGAGAAACTGACCTTTGATCCGCACACGGCGCGGTCCAACGCGCTGCGCTTCCACGCCGACCGGTTTACCAGCGCGATGCTGAAATTCCTCGTTCACGTTTCGCGTTCGCGCACACAGTCCTCGACCGTAACCTATGAGCGCGAAACGCAAGCAAGGCCCGCGCGCAACTGCTCCATGCCCTTGAGCAGCACATCGCCGCCGGCGGCAAAGGACACGCGCAGCAAGCCCTCGCCCGCCTGACCGTACGCCGAGCCGTGCAGGACCACGACGCCGGCATCCAGCAGCCTGCGCCGCACCTGATCGGACGACATTCCCAGGCCGCGCACGTCGAGCATGACGAAGAAGCCACCCTCGGGAACCAGCGGGATGACGCCGTCGATGCCGCGTAGTCCGGCCAGCAGCAAATCGCGGCGGGTCTGGTACTCGCGGGCAACGTTGTCGTGGTAGTCGCGCCCAAGCTCCAGGGCCGCAACCGCCGCGTCCTGGATGAACGTCGCCGGTCCGCGGCTGAACTGCTGCCAGAGCAGCAGCATCCGGTCGATGATCTCCGCGGCGGCCGCGCAATAGCCGACGCGCCAGCCGGGCATCGCGTACGTCTTCGAGAAGCTGTTGATCAAGATGGTCCGCGCACGGGCCGTGGCCGACAGGCTTGCCGGCGACACGTGCTTCTTGCCGTCGAAGGTCAACGTCTCATAAATCTCGTCGCTCAGGAGTCGCAAGTCATGCTCGGCGGCGAACTCATCGATCGCTCGTAACTCATCCGCGCGAAAGACCGTGCCCACCGGGTTCCAGGGTGTGTTGATCAGAATGGCCCGGGTGCGTTTCGAGACGGCATTCTTCAGTGCTTGCACATCGACACTGAATCGGCCGTTCTCGAACAGCGGCGGCACGAAGACTGGCTTGCCGCCCCACACCTGGATGGGCCCGGTGTAGGCATCGTAGATCGGCTCGGGCAGCAGGACCTCGGCGCCCGGTTCGAGCAGCGCGCCCAGAGCGGCGAATAAACCACCGGTAGCACCATCGGTGATCAGCATCTCGCGCTCGGGATCGTAGTCGAGGCCATGATCGCGCCTTAGCCGCTCCGCGACGGCCCGGCGCAAAGCCGGCTCTCCACGATTGTCCGGGTAGCCGGTGCGGCCGGAGCGCATGGCGTGCTCGGCTGCTTCAATGACGGCGGGCGGCGTGGGCAAGTCCGGCTGGCCGCGCATCAGCGACACCAGCGACTGGCCGCGCGATTGCAACGCGCGAACCTCGTCGAGCACGCGGTTCACCGCTGTCGGCTGCAGCACGCTCCAGCGACCGTGGGATGATGTAGAGATTCTCTTCAAGTGGCGATGGCTCCGTTGCCCAGATTGTTGAAAACAATACCGTTGCGCTTTTTCTGAGCCCCGTTTACGGGGCTTGCCGCGGAGCGGTGTAGGCCCGCGATTCATGGCGGCTAATATGCGTGTTGTAGGACCTTAGCAAGCCCCGTTCACGGGGCTTCTCGCTGTTAGGCTTCAGCTGAGCCAACAGAGCTAAAGCCAAACGCCGAAAAGCCCCGTAAACGGGGCTTTTGGATTTTTAGATGGGGTATTTCTCCTGAACCCGCCGTAAACAGCGGGCCTACACCGCTTCGCGGAAAGCCCCGTGAACGGGGCTAAGGAGGCTTTCGAGCCACCGTAGGCAAAAGCGCAATGGCATTGGTTGAAAATAATCTACCAGCTAATCCTGTCGTACAACGCTCGCAGTTTGGCGCCGCGCATGGCATTGATCATGTTTGCATGAGTGCGACCAGCCGTGCGTGGTAGCGCACAATGGGTCGCGCGACGTTCAGCTCAGGTTCGTCGCTCCTTCGGGGTAACCCCGAAGAGAAAAGCATCTGAATTAACAGCGTGCTTAACTTCTTGAGAACCCCCGCCGCATTGCAATTCTCGCGAGGCGCCTTTCACGAGTCAAGTACTCAGTCGAAATCACTTGGAGTCGAAGATCTTCGGCAAGCTTTGCGCCACCTGGCCGATGCCCTTGTCGCTCAGCTCGCCCTTGCGGAAGGCATGGCTGGCGCGGACCGTGAAGTCGCTGTAGAGCACGACAGTCACGGCGGCGTCCCTGGCGATCTTGTAGCGGGTGGGCCCGGCCGGGCTATCGATCGTCAGGATCGTTGCCTTGATGTTCTCCTTGGTGGCGAGGGCGGCGAGTTCCTTGGCCAGCTTGTCGTTGCTGCTGAGGAAGACGGCGAAGCTGCCCATGCCGGCCTTCTTGTTCTTCAGCGTCTCGGCATCGATCTTCTTGATGAGCCTGGTCACCGACGGCGTGACGGTGCGGGCGAACACGATCGCCACGGGGCCGGCGCCGTTCTCGCAGAACAGGCAATGCTTCTTGCCCGCCTGCTCGCCTGTGACGTTGAAGGGATGAAACGGCCCCGGGATGTCGTCGCCCGCCTGGGGCCCGGATTTGAGCGGCTCATCGGCGCGTGCGCCCGCCAGGCACAAAGCCGCGCCGGCCAGTAGAGCAAACGCCGCGTACTTCATCAGTTGTCTCCAGGAAAGCGCCGAAGTGAATACTCGCTCATTCTAGTGACTTTCGGCAATGCGAGCTTATTCAAGGATTGACCGGCTGCCAATTCCCGATCAACTTCAGAATCCCTTGAGGTGTCGAGCCATGCGGGTTGTTCTTCGCGGTGGCATCATTGCCTTGTTGCTGGCGCTCGCTGGAACAGCTCAAGCCGGCGACGAGGCGCCCTTGTCGCGCCTCGCTTTCGGTTCCTGCGCGCGGCAGGACAGGCCGCAGCCGATCTGGGACGCTGTCGTCGAAACCAGGCCGCAGCGCTTTGTCTTTCTGGGCGATAACATCTATGCCGACACGGAAGACATGGACGTCATGCGCGCCAAGTATGCGTTGCTCGCCAGGCAGCCCGGCTTCCAGAAGCTCAAGCAAACCTGCCCGGTGCTGGCCACCTGGGACGATCACGACTACGGCGCCAATGACGCCGGCGCGGAGTACCCCAAGAAGCGTGAGTCCCAGCAGGTCTTTCTCGATTTCTTCGAGGTCCCAAAGGACGATCCACGCCGCTCTCGGGAGGGCGTCTACTTCGCTCAGGTCTTTGGCCCGAAGGGCAAGCGCGTGCAGCTCATCTTGCTTGATGGCCGTTACTTTCGCAGCCGGCTGAAGAAAGGCTATCAGCCGGGAGAGTCGGGCGAAGGCTTCCGCGGCAAGTATCGCCCCAATAACAAGGCGAATGCGACCATGCTCGGCGACAAGCAGTGGGACTGGCTGGCGGAGCAGCTCAAGGTCCCGGCCGAGCTGCGCATCATCGGCTCGGGCGTCCAGGTCGTGGCGGATGAGCACGGCTCCGAGATGTGGGGCAATTTCCCGCGCGAGCGCCGGCGTCTCTTCCGACTGATCCGCGACACCAACGCCAACGGCGTCGTGTTTCTCAGCGGCGACCGCCACCTCGCCGAGATCTCGCGCTTGCCCGCCGATCATGCCGACGGGGTCGGCTACCCTCTCTTCGACGTCACGAGCAGCAGCCTGAACGCGCCGAGCGGGAATTTCACCAAGAGCGGCATTCGTTTCGCCAACGAAATCAACTCGTATCGCGTCGGCCTGACATACTTCGACGTCAACTTCGGCAACGTGCTGATCGACTGGGAATCAGCCGATCCCGTGGTCCGCCTGCAGGTTCGGGAAGAAAAGGGAGGGGTCGTGCTGCAACAGCGCCTGAAGCTGAGCCAGCTACGCGCGCCGAAGCAACCACAGTAGCCTCATGAACACGAGCCCCGAAATCGTCTTGGACGGGCCGACGAGCGCGCCCTGGAAGCTTGCGCTCGCCCACGGTGCCGGGGCCGGCATGTTCACTCCCTTCATGGAGGCTTTCGCAAGCGGTCTCGCGGACCAGGGTTTTCGGGTCGCGCGCTTCGAGTTCCCTTACATGGAAGGGCAGCGCAAGACGGGGAAGAGACGGCCGCCGGACCGGGAACCCGTGCTGCGGGCCGCCTGGCTCGCCGTCGTGGAAGCGCTTGGCCGCGAGCGACTCGTCATCGGCGGCAAGTCGATGGGCGGCAGGATCGCCAGCCTGATCGCCGATGAAGCGAAAGTGGCGGGCCTGGTCTGTCTTGGCTACCCGTTTCATCCCACCGGCAAACCGGACCGCCTGCGCGTCGAGCACCTGGCGACGATTGCCACTCCGACATTGATTTGCCAGGGCACGCGCGATTCGTTCGGCGGTCGCGAGGAGGTCGCCGGCTACGACCTTGCCGGCTCGATCCGCATCCACTGGCTCGAGGACGGTGATCACGGTTTCAAGCCGCGCAAGAGTTCGGGGCGCACGGAAGAGCAGAACTGGCAGGAAGCCATCGCCGCCATCGCGGCCTTCGTCAAGGGGCTGCCATAGTCGCAGCCTTTCCAGCATGGTCGAGCGCATCATTTCCGGCGGGCAGACAGGCGTGGATCGGGCCGCGCTCGACGTCGCGCTGGCGCTCGGCATCCCGTGCGGTGGCTGGTGCCCGAAGGGTCGCCGGGCGGAAGATGGCGCGATCCCGGAGCAATATCCACTGCACGAGGCCGCCTCGTCCCGCTATCCCGAGCGCACGGCGTTGAACGTTCAAGACGCGGATGCGACGTTGATCCTGACGCGCGGCAAGCCGGACCGCGGCACCGCCTTGACGCGCGATCTGGCACGGCGCCACGGCAAGCCGTGGCTCGTCGTGGACCTGGAAAAGCCCGTCAGGCCGGCGGCCGTGGCGAAATGGGTGCGTGAGAACGACGTCGTCACGCTCAACGTTGCCGGCCCGCGTCTCAGCTCCGCCCCCGGCATTGATGAGCAAGCTGCTGCGTTTCTGCGCAAGCTACTGCGCCAACCGGCCAGGCGCAAGGCCGACACCTGAGAGGCTGTCCGAAGGGGTCTGACCCCGTTTCGGACAGCCCGCATCAAGCAACTGACGGCGGCACGGTGCCTACCCAGATTTCGCCGAGCGGCTCGGCCTGCTCGGCGAGGATGCGGCCGCGGCGCACGAGTTCGAGGATGGCGAGAAACAGGCCGATGAGCCGGCCGCGGCTATGAGGAGGCATGAATAGGTCGCGGAACGGCAAACGCTGGCACTCCTGTAGCCGCGTTTCGATCTGCTCCATGTGCACGTGCAGCGGCGTCTCGTCCACCACGATCTGCCGCGGCGTCAGCGATGCGGTTTCGCGCATCAGGCGGCCAAAGGCGCTCACCAGGTCCCACAGCTCCACCTGATGCAGCGGTTGCTGGGCCGGATCGGGCGGCGGCGGCATCTCCAGCGGCAGCCGCGACATCCGCGACTGCTGCCGTTCCGCCTGCTCCTCCAGCAGTGACGCTGCATCCTTGTACTTCTTGTACTCGAGCAGTTGCTTCACCAGTTCGCGGCGCGGGTCGGCTTCCTCCGCGTTCATCTCCTCCGGCCGGGGCAGCAACATCCGGCTCTTGATCTCCATCAGTGTCGCCGACATGACCAGGAAATCCCCGGCCCATTCCACGTCGATTGCCTGGATGACGTCGAGATACTCCAGGAATTGCCCGGCGATCCGCGCGATGGGAATGTCGAGGATGTCCACCTCGTCGCGACGCACCAGGTACAGCAAGAGGTCCATCGGCCCCTTGAAGGCCTCGATCTCGATCTGATATTCCATGCTGCCATTGTGCGCGAAATCGGCGATCCATGCCAGGCGGGAATCGTCGGCCGGCTTCTCGATGTGCCGCGTGTGACGCGGTCGCTGGGCGCCCTGACTCTGGTTGCCATGAGCAACCTCCTTCGGTATCGGTGACGGGGAGGCAGTTTCTACTCGGTCCTTGCAGGAGTTGCAGGCCATGTCCAGGCGAAAGCCGAAGAAAACCGCCCCACGCAAGAAGCCCGAAGCTGCGCGTGGGCTGCGCCAGGCACTCGGCAAGCAAGGGAAGGCGGAACTCGTCGAGCTGCTACTGGAACTGGCCGCGTCGGATCGCCGGATTCAACGCCAGCTCTCTGCCCGCTTCAACCTGGTCGTTGCGCCTGGCGAACTCGTGGCCGCGACCCGTCGCGCCATCGACATCGCGACCGACTTTGACGAGCGGGACATCAACAGCAACTTCGATTACGACGATCACGCCTACGAGGAGGTAAAGCGAAACCTGGCCCGCCTGATCGCCGCGGGAAAACTGCGGCAGGCCATGCAGCTCTCCCTGGAACTGATGAAGGCCGGAAGCTATCAGGTCGAGATGAGCGATGAAGGGCTGATGGCCGATACCATTGAAGACTGCTTGAGCGTGGTCCTCGACGGACTCAGGAAGTGCGATCTGCCTGGGGACGAAGTCGCAGCCTGGTGCTCGGCGATGCTCGACAAGGATCGTGTGAAGTTCATCGCTCGGGACTCGATTCAATCCCTACGAAACCGCGTCCAGGCGCTTGGGAAGTCTTAATCCAAATGGCCATTTCGTAGCCGAATCTCGGGAGGGCGAGGCTCCTGCCGAGCCGTGAACCCGCATGATTCCTGTCGCTCCACGGCTCGGCAGGAGCCTCGCCCTCCCTGCACTGGCCCCCGCCCGTCGGCTTACGGAACTCTTGCGAGTTCCGCTGCAAACTCAAGCGCTATGAGTTCTGGTCTGCATTCCCGGATGCCGCCAGCCAGAGCCGGGCCAGGGAGACGACGACCGATTGTGGCCCGGCGCCGGCGCCTCCGGCAAATTCGACCTCGATCCCGCCGGCAGACAGCGTGCCGGTCCAGGAGTCGTCCGCCAGATAGGTCAGTGATACCCGCGCCCCCGCTGGAAGCGACTTGAGCACCTCGCCCTTCTTCGGCAGCGCCGCAGCGAGCCGTTGCTGTTCCTCGGCTAGCTTGGCAACGCAGGCGGCGCACCGAGTTTTCTCGAACTTCGCCTGCCGCTGTGCCCGATACTTGTCCACGGCGTAGTGCTGGAACTCCTGCTGGTGCCCACACGCGCGCGTCAACATCGGCCTTGCTCCAATTCTGCCTGAAGGCTCAGTCATCTCTCTGGTTCTCACTGGCGGGCAACGGGGAAAATCAAGTCATGTCGGCCACCGGGCAGGAGGGCATTGCGGCTTCAACGGGCATCTTATAAGGCTGGCAGATGAATGCGAGACGTAATCACAGGTCCTCGCAGACAATGATCTGCCCTGCGTCGCGCGCATCTCGGTACATGTCGCATAGCGGCAGGAACCAGTGCCGGGCGTAGTCCAGCTCGGCCTCGCGTTCGGAATCGTCATACACCTCGAGGCTGGCCAGTCCGGCGCTGGTCCACTGCTCCGGAGTCTGGGCAGCGAGATAGTCGGCCAGCCGGGCCACCTCGTCAGTGTCGTTCCAGCCGGCGGACTCTGGCCGATAGTGGCCGCCGCCGAAGACCAGGTCGCGGCTGCCGAAATGCGCCTGCTGAATGGCGGCCAAACGGGCGCGTGCCGTGACGCGATCCCGAAAATGCTCCGGGGCCAGCAAGCAGCACAGGGTCTCGGCCGCGGTCTCCAGCCGTGGCACAGCGATGGCCGAGTACATCAGCACCTCGCCCACCAGGGGTTGCCAGAATCGGCGATCAAAGGTCAGCCCGCGGCCTACTTGTTCAACCAGGAGTTGATGTTGCCCGTGCTCGCTGCCGGGAAAGAAACCCTTTGCGCGCGGCACCAGGGCGGCGCACAGTTCGCGGCAAGGCTCGAAGGAACGCCGCTGCCAGCTCTGCGCCAGCGCGGGACCGATCGTCTCCAGGAACTCCGGCCCGTCGAGAATAAAAAAGTACAACATGCAGTAACATTCTAATCGCCCCGCGGACGTCGCCTGCGGACCATTCGGAGCATCATGGCGGAACTTGGCGTCACACTCGGCCGGCTACGCTTGCGGAACCCAGTCCTGGCGGCTTCGGGGACATTCGGCTATGCCCGCGAACTGGCTGGTGTGGTGGATTTCTCGCTTGTGGGGGGCGTCATCCCCAAGACCGTGACATGCCAGCCGCGCCTCGGCAACAAGCCGCCACGCACCGTCGAGACGGCGTCGGGAATGCTCAACGCCATCGGGCTCGATAACGACGGTCTCGAACATTTCATCGCTCATCATCTGCCGTACTTGCGTGGCTTGCCGACAGCCATCATTGCCAACATTGCCGGCAAGAGCGAGGCCGAGTTCTTCGAGATGGGCGAGCGCATCGGCCGGGAAGCCGGCCTGGCCGCGCTGGAACTGAATCTGTCCTGCCCGAATGTCTCGGGGGGCGTGGATTTCGCCATCGATCCGGCAGTCACGCGCCGCGTCGTTGAAGGCGTGCGCAAGGTCTGCCCGCTGCCGCTGATCGCCAAGCTGACACCCAACGTGACCAGCATCGTGCCGATCGCCCAGGCCGCCGCCGATGCCGGCGCCGACGCGGTGTCCCTTGTAAACACGTTCATCGGCCTCGCCATCGACTGGCGGAAGCGCCGCCCAATCCTTGGCAATGTTACCGGCGGCCTCAGCGGTCCAGCCATCAAGCCGCTCGCCCTGCGCATGGTCTGGCAGGTTGCGCGGCAGGTCCGCATCCCGGTCATCGGCATCGGCGGCATTGCCAGCATCGACGACGTCATGGAGTTCCTGATCGCCGGCGCGACCGCCGTCCAGGTCGGCACGGCGAATTTCTACGATCCCACCGCCTGCACGCGCCTGGCCAGCGAGTTGCCCGCCGCTCTTGCCCAACTGGGTGCGTCGCACATGTCGGACATCATCGGCACACTTGATGCGTGAAACTCCGCAGATCGATCGACGGGAGGGCGAGGCTCCTGCCGAGCCGCCGACTGGTCCCTGGCTGTGAAGGCAACTCCTGCGAATTTACGCCGGTCGCGGCTCGGCGGGAGCCTCGCCCTCCCGAATGTGCCGCTTGACTGGTCGCGTACGATGAAGGTGCACCTCGAGCGAGCAGCAGCGAGCCCAATCAACCAGGCGGCGCGGGGCGCTTGCCGATCTTGCCGGGCTTTTCCAGCCTGAAGCATTTCGACAGGTTCTCGCGGTTTTTCCGCATTGACAGGCGGCAAACCCTTACTATAGTCCGCCGCTCGCGGAATTCGCCATCTTGCAAAGCAGGGAACCGTGTTGCCATCGCAATGGACACGACCGCGCTTGATCCCCCGCCGGGCGGGCCTTTTGGCCCTCCTCGTCGCGCTGCTGATTGCGCTGTCCGCGCCGGCCCAGGAATTCGTCAAGCGCTCGCTGGTTCTGGCCGGCGATCCCACGCCCGTCTCACTCAACGCCGACGTCGTTGGCACCTGGATGGACGGCGGCGAGCGCGTCTTTCTGTTGCGCCGCGACGTCTGGATCGAGCAGGGGCTCAACAAGATCAGCATGCCCGAATGCGTCGTCTGGGTGGATGAACAACGCCAGAAGCAGACTGGCATCTATTACTTGACGGTCTATGGCGAAGGCAAAGTGGACGTGCGCGAGGCGTCGCAGCAGTCACTGGGCACGCGCGCCTTGCTGGAACTGGCCACCCGCGGTCAGTTGACCATCAAGGCACGCACGCGAACGCTGCACGCCGACTGGAGCAAGGATCCCGTTTTTGAGCGGGCCAAGCTGGAACGAAAGATCGCTCGCGATGCGCCGGCAGTGCAGACGACCAATTACCAGATGTCCAGCCTGGAAAGGCCGGGCCCCGCGCCCGCGGCGCCACCGGCCGCGGAGGCCACGGGAGTCTCGCCGCCGCCGGCCTGGACGCCGCCGCCGGTCGCGAATCCAGTGATGCCGCTCAGCTCGCAACAGGCGCTTGCCTCGACGATGCCGCCGGGCCCTCCCGTCGCAGCGCCGGCAACTTCGCCGGCAATCGCTCCGCCGCCGCCGCCCGGGCAATTGCCGGCGGTCGAATCGACCTTCGTGCCACCGCCCAGCCCGGTGCCGCCGGTGATGCCGGTGCTGCCGACGCAGTTCGCCCAGCCGACGGTACCCGGCGAGTCGATCCGTGAATTGCCTGGGGCGGGCAGCCCGCCGTCGTCGCCGGGCCGTCCGCCGCTGACGCGGACCGAGCCGCCGCCGGACACGGCTCCCTTGCGAAAGCTCAACGTGCGGCCACGCTCCAGCCAGGACTACAAGCTGCAAACCAAGTTTGACCCGGCGACCGGCGAGACGGCGTGGATTGTCACCGGCGGCATCCTGCTCACCATCTCGAACCCGAGCCAGGACATCGGCATCGTGGACATGGAGGCCGACCGGCTGGTGTTCTGGACCAAGGGCAAATCACAGAACATGTTCAACCCGGCGGGCGAGACCGACAATAGCCGGCAGTACGAGTTCTACCTCGCCGGCAACGTCGAGATCCGCAGCACACCCAAGAAGAGAAGCCCCAAGGACCCGGAGCCGCGGACGCAGACCGTCCGGGCCGACGAGGTCTTCTACAACGTCGCCCGCAATACCGCGGTTGCCATCAAGGCCGACGTGGAGCTTCAGGACCCGAAGCTTCTCTATCCGCTGCACGTGACGGCCAACGAGCTATTCCAGTATGGCCCCAAACTGTTCAGAGCGGATCGCTCGGAGGTTTTCTCCAGCGGGCTTCCTTCGGATCCCGGCCTCAAGGTGGTCATCAACCAATCGGAGCTCGAGGAACTGGATGAGCCGCGACGGAACATCTTCGGCTTGCAGTTTCGTGATCCAACCACCGGCCAGGTGGTGGACGAGCCGCAGCGCATCTATCGCGGCCGCAACATGACCCTGCGCCTGAACGACGTGCCGATCTTCTACTTGCCTTACATTCAAGGTGATCCGCAAGATCCGCTGGGACCGCTTGACAACCTGGGCCTCAACTACAATCGCATCTTCGGCTTCCAGATCCTGTCGACCTGGAATGTCTACGATTTGCTCGGCTTTCGGCCGCTTCCCGGCACGCGTTGGCGCTTCGACGTGGATTATCTGAGCGAGCGTGGCCCGGCGCTGGGGACCTTCTTCAACTATGCCGGCGCGCCCATCTTCGGCTCGGAAGGCCGCAATGAGACCCTGTTCAAGCTCTACGGCATCCTGGATAACGGCGTCGATATTCTGGGCGGCAATCCGGATCGCGGTCAGTTCAATGTCGTGCAGACCGTGCCGCCCCCCGAGATCATCCTGCCGATGACGCACCCATACGCCCGCGGTCGTGCCCTGTGGCGCACCAATACCCTGGACATGCCCTACGGCTTCATGGTCCAGGCCCAGGTGTCCGGCCTGAGCGATCGCAACTACATGGAGCAGTTCTTCAACTATGAGTTCAACAACTCGTTCAACCAGGAAACGTTCGTCTACGGCAAGCAGCAACAGGGCAACTGGGCATGGACCCTGCTCGGCGAGGCCCGCATCCGCAACTGGGTGACGGAGACCAACTGGTTCCCCAAGGCCAACGGCTTCCTGCTGGGCCAGAAGTTCTTCGACCTGTTCACCTACAACCTGCGTGGCAGCGCGGGCATGGCCCAGCTCCTGCCCACTCACGAGCCGACGTTTGCCTACTTGCCCACCGACGTGTTCACGAACACGGCCCGGCTGGACCTGATGCAGGACATCAGCCTGCCGTTCCAGCTCGGCGCCTTCAAGATCGTGCCTTACGGCATCATTGACCTGACCTATTACAGCGAGGATGTGAACAAGAATGACGTCGGTCGCTTCCTGGGAGGCGGCGGAGCTCGCGCCAGCGTGCCGCTGTCGCGTCTCTATCCGGAGGCACAGAGCGAGCTGTTCAACCTCAACGGGCTCTTTCACAAGATCGTCTTCGCCGGCAACTACTACAACGTCTACAGCAACACCGAGATCAACCAGCTGCCGCAGCTCGACCGGCTCAACGACGACACGACCGACCAGGCCTTGCGCGACATTCGCCCGCGGCAGCCGCAGCTCAACCCGGCCAACGCCGCCAACCTGATGAACTCCAACGAGTTCAACCCGCAGTTCTACGCTCTGCGCCGCCTGGTGGATACCCGGGTCGACTCGCTGCAGTTCTTGAACGTCTTTCAGTTCGATGTGCGGCAACGGTTGCAGACGAAACGCGGCTTTCCCGGCAATCAGCACATCATCGACTGGATGATCCTCGACGTTGGCGCCTCGGTGTTCCCGCAAGCCAACCGCGATAACTTCGGCGAGACCTTTGGCATTCTCTATTACGACTGGACCTGGAACGTCGGCGACATGACCTCGCTGGTGAGCAGCGGCTGGGCCGACCCGATCGGCGGCGGCCCGCGCGTATTCAATATCGGCGCCAACTTCATGCGTTCCGACCGCACGAACCTGTACCTTGGCTACCGCGAACTGGACCCGCTCAATAGCAAGGCCGTCATCGGCGGCATCACCTATGTCCTGAGCGCCAAGTACGCCGTGACCGGCAGCTCGATCTACGACTTTGGCGTCAACACGCAGGTCAACACGCTGGCCCTGAGCCGCATCGGCACGGACCTGACCATGACGCTGGGCATCTCGTACAATTCGATCTTGCAGAACTTCGGCGTGAACTTCATCATCCTGCCGAACCTCTTTGGCCGCTCCGGCAATCCGATGGCGGCCATGAACACCCTTACTCCGGGCGCGCCCGGCGCCGCTCCTCCAGGTAGTGGCGGTCCCGGCGGTTTCGGCAGCGGCGGCATGACCCGCTGACAGTTGGACAGTTGCTTCAGCTCGACAGGAACTCGCGAACCGCGTCGGCAAGACGCCGGACATCATCCTCGTTATTGAACCAGTGCACCGACACGCGCAGGCCGCCCACGTTCGCCGTGTAACGCTGCGAGATGAGAATGCGGCGTTCGAGAAGAAAATTCAGCAGCTGAGTGTCTCGCGCCACGCCGCCGCCCAGCGTGAACGTGGTGATCGAAGACCGGGCCCCCGTCTCGCGCGGGCTGACGATGCGGGCGCCGACGGCCTCCAGCGAATCGAGCAGCACATCCGAGACCTGCAGAATCCGCCGCTCGACGGCATCGATGCCGACCTGGTTGAGCAGCGCCAGCGCCGCCCCGAGCACCACATTGCCGGGATAGTTGGTCGTGCCGCCTATCTCGAAGCGCCGCGCCGCCGGCGTGAAGTCATAGGCCCTGACAGCGGGGATGGACGGATCGCCAAAGTAGCTGGCCCAGCCCTGCGCCGGCTCGCGGATGTTCAGATAGCCCCAGGCCGGCGAAGCCAGACGCTCCTGCACGCGCGGATGCACGTACATGAATCCACGCCCGGCGGGAGCATTCAGCCATTTGTGTCCGCCCGTGACCAGCAAATCGACCGGCAGCTTGCCGACGTCGAGGTTGATAGCGCCGAGCTGTTGAATGGCGTCCACGACCAGGAGCACGTCGTGCCGCCGGGCGAGGTCGATGCAGGCGGCGAGATCGGCCCGGTAGCCGTTGTTCCACTGCACGCTTGAAAGCAAGATCATGCGCGTGCCCGCATCGATGGCGGCGGCAAAATCGTCCACACGCAGCCGGCCCTCGCGATTGGCCACAACGCGAATCTCGAAGCCGTCGCGCTGCTGTCGCGGAATCCACGGCACGGCGACTCCAAGGAACTCGATGTCGCCGACCAGAATGTTGTCACCACGTGCCAGCGGCACGGCGGCGGCAATGATCTGCAGACCGTGCGTCGTGCTTTCGATGAGGGCAATATCCTGGACACGCGCGCCCAGGAGCCGGGCCGCTTCACGAAGCGGACTTTCCGCCGTGCGATCCAGCGCGATGTGATGCGCCGAAGCGTCCCGCGCCGGACACGCCAGGAACGCATCGCTCAGCTGTCGCAGCGCCTCGTCCGCCTGCCGCGGCAACAGGCTCACGCACGCAGCATCGAGAAAAACCTTGTCGCGCGTGCCCGGAAACCAGGAGCGGATTTCGTCGGGGTTCATTCGCTTCTCTCCAGGAACACAGAACACTCCCTGATATGCCCCGGCGTGGTCCCGCAACAGCCGCCGATCAACGTGGCACCCGCCTGCACTAGCGCGGGCACCTGCTCCGCCATTCGCGCAGGCGTACAGGGATACTCCCAGCCCGCGCCGGCGCGCCCTGGATTACCGGCGTTTGGCCGGACCAGCAAGGGCAAGTTTGTCGCGGCTCGGTAACGGCGCACGATCTCGACCATGTCGTTCAGGTCGATGTCGCGCCCGCAGTTGACGCCGAGCGCGGACACGCCGGCGGACTCGGCCCGCTCCGCGAAAAACTCCGGCGTACGGCCGTCCAAGGTCGTCAGCTGCCCGTCCGGTTCGTGCCGATAGGTGATCGACAGCAGCAGCGGCGTCGTCGCCGGCAATTGTGACCGGCACTGCCGTGCCGCCAGCAGGGCCCCACTATCGGACCAGGTTTCCAGCACGATGCCGTCGGCGTCAGCCAGGGGCGTCAGAATCTCCGCGATCGCATCCAGCTCGCACGGTCCGATGTCGCCAAGGACCAGACCATCGTTACCGGCGCACGCTCGCGCCAGCGCGACGCCGGCTCGAAGGATGTCGGCCAGTTGATTTTCCAGGCCATGCCGCGCAAGGTTGCCACGGTTGGCCTGAAACGTATTCGTCAGCAGCACGCGCGCCCCGGCTTGCACATAACTCCGGTGGATGGCACAAACCGTTGCGGGTCTCGTCAGATTCCACGCTTCCAGGCAGTCATCGACGCGTGCCCCGGCGCGGAGCAACTCGCTCCCCATGGCGCCGTCCATGAGCACGGCGGCGCGGGAATCCAACAGCGCCATGAATCGCGTCATACCGTCTTGGCATAGGGACTGCGCGGCGGGCGTCGAGTCGAGCCTGCAAGCCGGCTTCATCTGCTGGTGTGCGGCTAGGGTTCTTGACTCGCAAGACTCATAGTGAATGAGTCAAGTTTTAAGCAACGAGTTTCTCCTCATGGAGCCATTGTTCGATGGCTTCATCCAATTGATCGAAAGATCGGCGTAAGGTTGTGTTG
>VGYC01000081.1 GCA_016873095.1 Planctomycetota bacterium
CAATATATCCCCGTTTGGTTTGGAGGATGGTCGAAAAATTCTGAAAAAAACTGCAACCGCGGGCTTATTCTTACGAAGTCGAGAGTTCTGCGGGGGAAGAGATTTTTGCCCCTTGGTGAGAACCGAAAAAAGACTGGCTCGTCGTACATCGCAACGGGCTCCTGTGCTGAAGGCACGAGTTGCCGCGCCATCGTTTTCATGAGACAATGCCAGCCTGCGAGGACTCGGAGCCATGGCGCCCCTCACGAGGCTGCTTGCCGATGAAGATCGTCGTGCTCGATGGCAAAACGCTGGCCGCCGACGACAATCCCTGGACCGATTTGCTGAGCCTCGGCACGGTCGAGATCCACGACCGCGGCACGGAGGAGCAAACCCTGGAACGCGCACAAGGCGCAGGCATCCTGGTCGTCAACAAGGCACGCATCACTTCGGACATCATCGCTCAGCTGCCGGACCTGCGCTTCATCGCGGTCACCGCCACGGGCTACGACTGCGTGGCCATCGACGCGGCCCGCCGCCGACACATCCCGGTTGCCAACGTCCCCGAATATGGCACGGACTCGGTAGCGCAGTTCACGATGGCCTTGCTGCTGGAATTGTGCCATCGAGCAGGCTTGCACGCCGAAGCGGTCGCCGCCGGCGAATGGTCGCGCACGCCGGACTTCTGCTTCTGGAAAACGCCGCAGGTGGAACTGGCCGGCTTGACGATCGGCATTGTCGGCCTGGGCCGGATCGGCCGTCGTGTCGCGGAACTGTCTCATGCATTCGGCATGAACGTGCTGGCGACCGCGCTCCGCCCCGACAGGCCGCCGCTTCTGACGCGCTTCGACTGGGCTACCCTCGACGACCTGCTGATGTGCTCCGATGTCATCAGCCTGCATTGCCCGCTGACCGACACGACTGCCGGACTGATCAACTCCCAGCGCTTGCATGCGGTGAAACGCGGGGCCTTCCTGATCAACACGGCTCGCGGCGGACTGATCGTCGAGTCCGACGTTGCCGATGCGCTCAACCAGGGACAACTGGGCGGCGCGGCCCTGGATGTCGTCGCGCTCGAACCGATCGAGCCGGACAATCCCCTGATCACGGCGCGGCGTTGCCTGCTCACTCCGCATATTGCCTGGGCTAGCCAGGCGGCCCGCCGCCGCTTGTTGACGGCCACCGTGCAGAATATCCAGGATTTCCTGGCCGGGCGCCCAAGCAACGTCGTCAACGCCTAGGTGAACTTCCTGTCTTGCGCCGCCGACCGGCAACGATCTTCGGGGTTTCAATTGCCTGCGCTTTTTGCTATCCAGTCGTCGGCCAAGGAGGTATCGACGATTGAAAGCGATCGACCGGACCGATTGCGTTTGCGTGGTGGGAGCGGGTAGCTCCGGACTGGCGGCTGCCAAGAACTTGCTTGATCTCGACATGCCTGTGGAGGTCTTCGAGCGCGAGGACGACCTTGGCGGCAACTGGAATTACGGCAAGCCCAATTCGCGCGTCTATCGCTCCACGCACACGATCAGCTCGAAGCGGGGCACGGAGTACACCGACTTTCCCATGCCGGCCCACTTCCCCGACTTTCCGCACCACAGCCAGATCATGCAGTATCTCCGGGATTACGCCGCCCACTTCGGGCTGCACCGAGTCATTCGCTTTCAGCGCGGCATCGAGCGCATCGAGCCGCATCGCGCCGGCCAGGCCTGGGACGTGCCATTTCCCGATGGGGAAGTGCGCCGTTATGGCGCTGTCATCATTGCCAATGGACACAACTGGTCGCCCAAGTGGCCGGAGTATCCGGGACGGTTTGCCGGCACGGCCATGCACTCCGCCCAGTACAAGACGCCCGACATCATGGCCGGCAAGCGCGTGCTCGTGGTGGGCGCAGGCAATAGCGGCTGCGACATCGCCGTCGAGTCCGCCCAGAACGCGGCGCGCACCTTTCACAGCACACGTCGCGGCTACCACTACATTCCCAAGTTTCTGCTGGGCCGGCCCACCGATCACATGCACGACGAACTGCATCGTCTCGGCCTGCCGCTCGCCCTCCGCCGCTGGATCATCAAGCTGATCATGAAGATCGCCGTCGGCTCGCCCCGTCGTTTCAAGCTGCCGCGGCCGGACCACAAGCTGTTCGAGACGCATCCCATCGTCAACAGCCTGCTGGTCTATTACCTGGGTCATGGCGATATCGTCCCAAAGCCGGATATCAAGCTCCTTGACGGCGACACGGTCGAGTTCAGCGACGGCAGCCGCGAAGTCATCGATCTCATCATTCATGCCACCGGCTACAACATCGTGTTTCCATTCATCGACAACGAATGGTTGAACTGGCACGACGGCCGGCCCAGGCTGTTCAAGAACGTTTTCCATCCGCAATTCGACAACCTGCTGGTCGCAGGGCTGATCCAGCCGGATAGCGGTCAATTCGGGCTGGTCGATTGGCAGATGAAGGCGGCGGCTCTGTTCCTGCGTGCCCGGCGCGACAACGCCCCGGCGGCCGATTATCTGTGCCAGCTCAAGAAAGACTGGCACGAGGATCTGGGCGCCGGCATCCGCTACAAGGAATCGTCGCGACATCTTGTCCAGGTCGAGCACTGGAGCTATCGCCAGGGACTGGAAAAGCTGGTCCACAGAATGCGCAGCCTGCAAGCCGGTTCGCAAGTTCTGCGACAAGCCGCCTGATCTGCAAGCTTCTCTCGCGCAAGCTTCTCGCGCAAGCTTCTCTCGCGCAAGCTTCTCTCGCTACTCGAAGCCGGGGATTACCTGGCCGTCGGCCATGTTGGACAGCAAGTGCAGGACCGCCGGATCGATGGTCGTGGAAAATGGTCGGACGCTGCCGTCGGCCATGGCGAAGTGGCAGATGTGGGCGTGGTAGCTTCCGAACTTCCAGCCGGGATCGTTGATGGACTGGGCCAGTGGATACGCCTGGCCGCCGGAACGGCTGGCGCACACGACCATGTCGCCGTTATACATGGAGCAGTCCCAGCCGCCGATGCCGAACTGGTCCGGCGGCACATGCTTCTCGCCTACCAGCAGAGTGTTGCTCAAGCCATCCTTGATGCGAACCAGCTTGATGCCTTGCGTCAGTCCCATTCCGAACCGGAATGGCCCCGTGGGGATGAGTTCCGGTCAGAGGTCGTGTTCGAGGTCAGCCCCCGAAGTGCCCAGGTTGACCGCGTAGTCTCCCAGCGCCCCGGCAATCTGCTGGCCACTGTCGTTTTCGTCACCGGCAATGCTCAGCCCGGCAGCCTGATGGTCACGGCGCGTCGGACAGAAATAGCTCGGCACGGCGCGACTACGGGCAAGCTCGCTTTGCTTGTAGTATGGCAGCTCAAGATTCCATTCCTTGTACAGATTGCCGTGCTCCATGTAGGGAAGGATGAGGACCGCCCAGGTGCCGCTGCTCGACAGGTCGGGCAGCAGGATGCGGCTGGGAGGAAGTGTCTTGAAGTCGTGCTCGTACTGATGCATGGCCAGGGCGATCTGCTTGATGTTGTTGGTGCACTGGGTCCGGTTGGCGGCCTCGCGGGCCCACTGTACCGCCGGCAATAGCAAGCTCACCAGCACGGCGATGATGGCCATCACCACCAGCATCTCGATGAGCGAGAAGCCGCGACGCGTCTTCGGCCGAACATCTTGCATGACCAGCCTCCTATTCCTTTGCCTGAAAGGCAATCATGCTGCGAGGAATGCGAAACTTGCAAGAGCCCTTGCCGGCCCAGGCCGAGGCGGGCACCTCCAGTTCGAGGTGCTCGACCTGGGCGTCAATCGGCTCACAGGTCCATTGATCCTGCACATGGGCAAGCGGTTTCAGGGAACGGGCCGATGTTCCAGCGCCCGCGTTCCGCAGCGTGTACAACTTGCCGCGATTGTCGCGCAACACCGGCGGCTGGCCTGCCAGCCCCGGACTTCGATATTGAATCCGGCGCAACTGGCCCATGTTGCTCACGCGCAGAGTGATGAGAGAATTCCTGGGCACGGGCGTTTCCCTGGAATGGTCCAGCTCGATCTTCACTTCCTCGACGCGAATGTGAATGTCGCCCTGGCGAACGGCATGCCTGTCTGCCTCCACCCACGCCTCGCCATCCAGTTCGCGGCCGCGCGGCACCTGGTTGTTGCGCGAGGCCAGGAACTGCGTCGCCGGGTCCACTGACTTGACAGCGTGGTCCATGCCCCAGAAGCGATTCAAGTAGTGGGGCCAGGCGAACGCCACCAGCAGGAATGCAGCCGCCAGCGCGGCAGTCATGCCGAGCCAGGCGACATCTTTCGCCTTCCTGCGCGGAGTCAGCGGAATGCCGGCCAGGCAGATAACAAGCCCGGCGCTGGCCAGCGGTATCGACAGCGAACGCAGCAGGCCGGAAGCCGCGAACAACATCGCCGCGCTCGTCATCAACAGGCTGACAAGCCCCCAGAGATTGATCCAGCCCGGGATCGCAAGAGTGGGTGCATGCGATTGTGCCGGCACGTAAGCCGCTGCCGGACACGCGCCATCCACGAGTGCTGTAGCCTCGGTGGCAGGCTTGTCGACATGCGTCGCCGTCGCCACGGTCGGCGACGCGCCGGTTCTCAGCTGGCGAAAGGTGGACGGCCCCGGCGCGAAGTCGTCCGGCGGCACAGCGGTGAAGTGGTTGCCGCATTGCTCGCACTTCACGCTGGCCCCCAGCCTCTTGCGCGACAGCTTCATCTTCGCCGGACAAAACGGACATGCGGCCAGGAACGGCATGGATCACCCTGACTGGAATATGCTTTCGCGAGATTATTGTCGCCAGGAGGCAGCCATGAAGCAAGCAAAAATGGTTCGGGCTTCGGGCTTCAGACAATGGGGCCGTGTAGCCTTGCTTTTTCGTGTTGCGCACGGGATCCAGCGTGCGATGAACGCTGAAGACCAGCCGTTGCGCCCGCCTGAGGAGTCACTTGCCGGCGATGCGCAGCCGCACCGAGCGAGCGGCGTGCTCGGTGTTGGCGCCTTCGCGGCGTGACAGGACCACGAATGGGTGCTCGGTCGGCTGGACCCATGGCTCGGCATAGATGACAATGGTGCGTCGCGTTTCGTTCTCGGTCACCAGGATGCCGTTGAGGCCTATGTCGAGCACGCGTACGCCGTGCGGCAGGCCGCGAACCTCGACGGGGACGCGTCCCTTGAAGTTATTGCGGCGTTCGATGGCGACGTCGAGCCGCGCTTGCTGGCCGGGCTTGATGAGCACTTCCGGCTGCTGTGTGGTCGTGACGATGTCGCCAGGCTCCGCCAGCGTGATCGGGCCGCCGGCCAGCGTGCGCGTCACGTCCCTGCCATCTATGCGGGCACGGGCGACAAGCTTGATTGCGCTTGCGGGTGGCTTGCCCGCGCCGGCAGCTGCGAAGAGAGCAAAGACGGTGCTGTTTTCGCCGGCCGGAATGCTGGTTGCCGGCGCGGAAATGCCGGGCGGAAGGTTTTCGAGCGCGATGTCGATGGCGCCGTCGAAGCCGTCGATGCGCTCCGCGCTGACCGTGATGGGCGCGGCGCTACCCTTGAAGATCTTCGGGCTGGTGGGCGTGAAGGACACCTTGAAACTGGGCCGCGGCGGGCGAACGGTGAGCCGGTAGGCGTGATCGACGCCGGACTGACCGCGCGAGTCGCCGATGCGCACGCGATAGACGCCGTCGGCGGGCGGATCGAACGTGAGGCGCGAATCGCGGCCGTGACCGGGGCCGCCGTCGTCGTTGCGATAATGGAGCGTGACCGGTGGAAAGCCGTTGGCCGGCAACCTTGTCCCCGGCGGATGCACTTCCACCTTGTACATGGGTGTGCCCATGCTGTGATGCGTTGGCGTGGTGTCGAAGTAACCGACGCGCTGGCCGCGATCGCTGAAAAACGAACAATCGGCGTCCGGGTTGGGAGGCAGATCCTTGATCTTCAGCAACTCGCTGCCGACCAGGATGAAGTCGTTGACGGCCAGTTCATCCCAGGCGTCGATACGGATGCCTGCGGTTTGCGAATCATGGTCGCGGAAGGTCACGAACGTCTTGGCCAGCGACCGCAAGGTGGCCCGCGGAATCGGCCGGTTTCGTGCATCGACGATCTCGATAAAGGAGTCGAGCGGGGAGCCGAGGCGTCGAGCCTCGACCTCGACGATGAGCCGTTGTCCCTTGCGGGCTGTGAAAGTCCAAAGGTCAACTTGTCCAGGGTGCCGCAGGACGCCGTTGGCAGTGCCGGGGACGGGAATGGCGAGCGGATTGTCTTTCGTCGCGTTGATGCTGGAGACTTCGGCGAACTCGCCCACAACGACTTCGCTGAGCCCGAGCGGCCGGCCGAGCGGCGTCTCCAGATTCACGGGCAACTTGCCGCCAGGCGTTGCTTCCGCGGGCACCTTGATGCGTCGCCTGTCGATGCTGCGGAGATTGACGCCCTCGATGGCCAGGTCCGCTTCGGTGCCGCGTTGCAAACCGAGCGGAAAGATGGCCGTCACGATGGGAATGTCTCCCAGATGCAGCCGGTAGCCGAAGTCCGGCCCGCCGCGCAGTTGCCGGTCGCGTATTCCAAGCGCATAGCTTCCTGCTTGCTTGAATGTGTGTCCCAGCAAGCCGGCGCTGCTCTGCGCGAGCACTGCACCATCCAGTGTGGTTAGCTGCACAAACGGCTCGAGCTTGGAGCCGATGGCAGCCGCGAGAACCTGAACGCCGAGTTGCTGCCCCTGTGTGGCATCGAAGACGTAGTAATCCACATCTCCCGATTTGCCGAGCGTGCCGACGATGCTGGCCGGCAACGTCAGCCGTTGCCCGCGACGCGGTGAGTCATTGGGCTCCTGCTCCTGTCTTGCGGCGAAAAGATCGACGATGAAATTCACGGTTGCAACCCCGCCGGGACCATGCAGTGTCAACGGATAGACGCCGGCGGGTGTCGTGCCTGGAAAAAAGATCTGTGCCGTCAGCGAGGTGTCGCTGCGCCCCTCCTTGACAATGGTCGCCTTGAAACCAGGCTGCTTTGTTGCGACGGAATCGATGCCGTCGAGATGCTTGCCTTCGAGCGTGAGGCGAATCGACTGTCCGCGCGGCCCGGCCTCGGGAATCGTGCGTGCGACGACTGCGCTCGGAGGACGCGGGTTGGGCGAGCGTACTGCAGGAGGGCGAGGCTCCTGCCGCGCCGTGGCCCCGCCTGTGCCTTGTCGCCGCACCGGCTTGGCGGGAGCCTCGGCATCTCGAGGCCCCAGCTTGACCTGATGCTGAATCTTGCCGCTGTCCACATCGAGCAGGACGACAACGCCATCAAACCGACCCAGGGCAAGCTGCTTGCCGTCGGGACGTAGCGCCATGGCCAGCGGCAACGCCGGTTGCGGATCGTAGACCTTGCGTTCCACCATGCGGGCGGCATCCCAGGCCTTCACGAGTCGATCCTCGCCGAGCGAGAACAGCAGCTTGCCGTCGCGCGAGTAGATGAGCCGTGTGATGGCTCCTTCATGAGCGAACACGGACTTGCCGATACGACCTTTCTCTGCCCCCGTCCGCCAGATGCGGATGCTGCGATCGACGCCGCCGCCCGCAAGCTGTTCCGCCGCTGGATGCCAGGCAACCGCGTACATCCAGTCGGTCGCCTCGCTGAGTGTGTACAGCAAGCGGCCGCTCGCCACGTCCCAGACCTTGACGGTTCGGTCCGCGGCCGCGGTGGCGAGGAGTTTGCTGTCCCGACTGAAGGAGACGCCGTACACGGAGTCGCTATGGTCCTTGAGCGTGTGCAACAGCTTGCCGGTCGGCGCATCCCAGAGCTTGACGCGCATGTCATAGCCGCAACTTGCCAGGACTGTGCCGTCAGGGCTGAAGGCGAGATCAAGAATGATATCCGCGTGCGCGATCGGCAAGGACCAGCCGCTCTTCCTGGTCAAGGAGCTATTGATGGTGCCGGAAACGCCCGGCTTGCCGAATCCGACTGCCACTCGGAATGGGTCGCTGATCGCCAGCGCTGTGATGTCATCGACCAGTGCGACCGCGAGCTTTGCATCTCGCTTGCCGGTCCTGGAATCGATCACAGCCACTTTACTGCCCTGACCCGCGATGATGGCGGTCCCGTCGGGATAGTAGGCGAGCGCCCGCACCGGCGCCGCCGCACCGCTGCGTGGTTCGATCGCAGGCAGCACGACCTTGACCGCGCCGCTGTCGTCGATGGCGCCTCCCGCCACCCAGGCGCGCAGCACAGCGACCTCGGCCGGCCTGGGTTGCCGCGCCGCCTTCTTCGGCGGCATGTGCGGCTTCTTCTTGCCTTCCGTCAGGATGACCAGCAAGCTCTCGTCCGGCTTGCCTGGCACCATTACCATGCCGTTGTCAGAACCTTCCTTCAGTGCCTTGTACGTTTCCAGGTTCAGGCCGGCCTTGAGCGATCTGGCGTTGTGACACTCGACACAGTACCTGACCAGGAATGGACGCACATCCTTCGCGTAACTCGGTACCTTGGCGGATTGGGCGGGCAGACGCGGAGCCCAGCACGCGAGCGAGAAACACACTACCATCCCGGCGCGACACATCGGCAGACTCCCAACGTGAGGCCGATGCCCCACATGAACCATCAGTCTTTTCCCGGCACTCTCCAGAACTCGTTAAACAACCCGGCGGTACGGACTTCACCATTCAGCGGATCGTTGTCGGTCAACCGCAGCATCGCGTAATCACCAAGCCTTGGATAGAGCAGGGCGTTGGTGCCGCGGTAGTCGGCCTCGTGGAAGGTGTGGCCGGTATTCAACACGACATAGCGTGCCGGGTTGAGCGGGTTGGGGAATATCAGGACCGGCAGGTGATCGTGCGCCGAGTATTTTTGCCCCCCGAGCACGATGGACTCGCGCGTCCACGTCAACGGCAGGCCGTCCAGCACCTGGCGAATCATCCAGTTGGATCCAGGATCGCCGAACAGGACCAGGTGCTTGGCAGCAATTTCGTCGGTGGTCACTTCCGTGTCGATGGTCACCGGCAGCTGGCCACGCCAGTAACGAGCCCACGCCCCCTGAAACCGCTTCAGCGAGCGCTCGGCGTGTTCGTGTACGGCCTGATGCCACGGCTCACCCGTCCCCCGCACACAGACAAAGCCGTCGGCAAACGCGTCATCGATCGGTCCCTGCAAACCGCTGATCTTTTGCGGCGATTGAGCGCGCTTGGCCAGCAACCGCTGCGGCAATACCGAAGTCCACGAGCCGTTGCGATTCTCGAGATAGACGGAGCCGTGCCCGGCTGGATTGATCCAGGGCCGCGACGTGAGTTTCTGCCCATCGATGGTGGTTGTGATCGCCTGCCCGAAGCCCGCCGCCAGGCCAATCCGCAAGGCCCGAATGTTCGCCGTCGTCACCTCGAAGGCGTCTTCCTTGCTTTCAGCGACCACGCGCGCCGCGTCGTAGTGCTTTTTCAGCCCAAGGACTTCCACCCAGGCGCACGTAGAATAACGCATCGTGTGCGTGACGAAGCGCACTCGCTTCGGATACTCCTCGCGCCCCTTGGCGGCGTACCTGGCATAGATGGCCTGCGCCTTCTTTTCCCATTCGGCGGGGAACTTGTGTCCCAGACCGTCCGCAACGAGATGCGTCATGGGAATGCCAAGCGGTTTGAGCTTCGCCTCGATGAGATCGGCAGCAAGCTTCTGCGCATCTTGCGAGCCGGAGTAGGCGACAACGGGTACATTGAAGGCGTTTTCGGCATAATCGACGGCATCATAGATCTTCAGACAGGCTTCTTGATGCGGCGGCAATTTCGCCGGCAGCTTGGCGTAGCCATGCGTGGTGGTGAAGCCGGCGCCGGGTCCGATGACGCACCAGCGGTCCGGCCGATGCAAACCAATGTGCCAGGTTCCTGCCCCGCCCATTGAAAAACCGCGCAGGACGACTCGGTCAGCATCGATACGCAGATGTCGCTTGAGAGCTTCCTCGCCGGCTAGGAAGCTCTCGAGCGCCTCGAAGACGTCGGTCTCGCCTGCCCAGCGATAGGCGTTGTTGCCACGGCCGAAGATGTCCAGCCGTATGAAGTCTTGCCCCTTGGGCGCAGCCTGCGCGCCGTTGTTGCGGGCAAGAAACTTGACCTCGTTGAGACTGGTATCCCGACCGTGCAGGACCACGTCGAGTCGCCATCTTCGCAACGGATCCTTGAAATATTCGTGCGGAAAGGTGACGGCATAGGGTTGTACCGAATCGTCGATTCGCGAGCGGTAGCCGCGCACCACCGGGAAGCCGGTAAACAGCACCCACGGGAACTCTCCCTGGGCCATGAACTTCGCCCGCAGCAAGCCGCGGTCAAGAGCGTCCAGTGTCCAGTCGGCCGAGTCGGTCTGGAAGAATTCGTCGAGCTCGACGATCTTGGTCGCCGCCTGGTAGTACACCTCGACGTCGGGCAGCCACAGATTCGGCAGACCTTGCTTCTGCAAGGCGCCCAGGGCACGGCCAAGTCGGTTGGTGCGGTCCTTGATCTCCTTGAGGACCTGCGCGGGTGGTTGCTTGGAGGCGGGTGGCTGGAACTGCGCCCCCAGGAACTGGATCGGCAGCAGCGCCGCGATGACCGCCAGTGAAATCAAGGCGAGCGAGGCAGGTGGTGTTCGCGGTTGCATGGTCATGTCCTTCCTACTCTGACAATACTCGCGGCCAAAGCTGCGAGCAAGCCGTTGACGGTCCGCTTCGCGGGATTTATGTTACGGTAGGAATCAGAGTCATTAACTGGAGGACCATCATGGCATTGTGGACTCGAACCCTGATGCCCTGTTGCCTGGGCTTGTGCCTCATGGCAGCGGCCGGCGACATTTCCGCGGGAGGAAAAGGAGGCATCAAGGTGAAAGAAGGGCAGAAGGCGCCGGAAATCGATTTGCCGGCCACGCAGATCGAAAGCGTCTTCAAGGATCGCAAGGATGCCAAGTCACTCAAGCTCAGCGACTTCAAGGGCAAGAAGCACGTCGTGCTGTTCTTCTATCCCAAGGCGCTCACCGGTGGCTGAACGGCCGAGGCTTGCGGTTTTCGCGACCGGCTCGAGCAGTTTGCTCGACACAACACCGTCGTCATCGGCATCAGCACAGACACGCTCGACCTGCAAAAGAAGTTCACCGAGAAGCAAGGGCTGACCTTCCCGCTGCTGGCCGATTCGGAACTCAAGACCGCCACCGCCCTGGGCGTGCTCATGCCCAACAAGAAGCTCGCCAAGCGCTGCACGCTGATCATTGACAAGAACGGCGTGATCGCCAAGATCTACGCGATGGTGGGCAACGCCGGCGGCCACCCGGCGGAAGTCCTCGATTTCGTGGAGAAGAATCTCAAGAATTGAGCCGCATCCAGCCGCTTGCGGCCTGGGCAAGGCCGCAAGCGGCTGTTGTGGTACAATGGCACATCATGCGCGATCTTATCCTCGGCACCGCCGGCCATATCGACCACGGCAAGACCTCGCTCATCAAGGCCCTCACCGGGATTGACTGCGATCGCTTGCCGGAGGAGAAGGCACGCGGCATCACCATCGACATCGGTTTTGCGCGGCTGGAAATCGGCGATTTTCATCTCGGCATCGTTGATGTGCCCGGGCATGAGCGCTTCGTCAAGAACATGCTCGCCGGCGCAACCGGCATCGATCTGGCCCTGCTCGTGGTCGCCGCCGACGACTCCGTCATGCCGCAGACGCGCGAGCATCTCGAGATCTTGAAACTGCTCGGGCTGCGCCACGGCGTCATCGCCATCACCAAGAGCGACCTCGTGGATGAGACCACGCTCGAGGTGGTCGAGCTGGAGATCTGGGAGCTGGTCAAGGGCTGCTTCCTCGAGAATGCGCCACTGGTGCGCACTTCCGCGCAGTCGGGACTGGGCATTCCGGAGTTGAAGGCGGCCATCGCCTCGGCTTGTACGCGGGTTGAGAGGCACACCGAGCAGGAGTGGTTTCGGCTGGCCATCGACCGCTCGTTCATCGTGCAGGGACACGGCACGGTCGTTACCGGCTCGGTGACGGCCGGCGGCGTCCGGGTTGGTGACGAAGTCGACTGGCTGCCCAAGGGGATGCGGGTCCGCGTGCGCTCGCTGCAAAACCACGACCAGCCGGTCGAGGAAATTCGCCGCGGCCAGCGGGCGGCCATCAACCTCGCCGGCGTCCATCATGAAGACGTCGTCCGCGGGCAGGAGCTGGCCACGCCCGGCTATCTGCAACCGTCGCGCGTGATGACGGTCCGGCTTTTTTGCCTGCCGGAAGTCAAGAAGGCGATCAAGCACCGCGCGACGGTTCGCTTTCATATCGGCACCGCGGAGATCATGGGAGCGCTCTCGCTGCTCGATTGCGACAGCGTGCAGCCCGGGACATGGGCGCTGGCTCAGATCTTTCTCGAAGATCCAGGAACTGCCACGTGGGGTCAGCCGTTCATCATTCGCGGTCCGTCGGCCACGCTGACGCTCGGCGGCGGCCAGGTCCTGCAGCCTGTCGCCAGGAAGATTCGCCGTCGCCATTACGAGATGCTGGAGCGGATCGAGTTGCTCTGGTCAGGGGATCCGGAGCAGCGGGCCCTCGCAGTCGCCTGGTTGGGAGGCTTCGCCGGCTTCACGCTTGCCGATCTGGTGCGCGGCGCCAACCTTGCCCCCGATCAGGCGCAGGCAACCATCGAGCGGCTGCGCGAAGCCGGCAAGCTCGTGCAGGTGGCCATCGGACCGGCCCGTCAGATCATTCTCCATGCCGACATGATCCGCCAGCTCGACGACCGCATCCTGGCCGCCCTCGCGCTGCTGCATGAACAGAATCCGCTCATGACCTCGCACGACCGGCAGAAGGTGCAGGCACAGCTCGACTATGTCGGTGATGAGTCCCTTGTGCATGCGGCCGTCGAGCGGCTCATCAAGCTCAAGCAAATCGTCGGCGACCTGCGCCGCATCGCCCGCGCGGATTACAAGCCGAAACTCAGCGCCAGCCTGCGCAAGCTCAAGGCCAAGGTCGTGGCGGCATACATGGAAGGCGGTTGTCAACCGCCCGATATCGCCAGCTTCGCCACCCAGGCCGGCGGCAATGCCGCGAGCATGAAGGACCTGTTCGAAGTCTGCGTGGCCGAGGGCTTGCTGACGCCGATCGCCGACGGGCTGTTTCTGCACAGCGACATCGAGACGGATCTGCGTGCGCGCGTCGCCGGCAAGCTCCGCGAGGGAGCCGGCATGACGGTGGCCGAGATTCGCGATCTGCTGGGCACGACGCGCAAGTTCGCCGTGCCCATCTGTGAGTACCTGGACCGCATCGGCGTCACCCGCCGCGAGAACGACCTGCGTTTTCTCGGCACGGCCGTGACAAGCAAGTAGATTTCCATCATGGCTCAGAATCCATATCGCGACTTGCCAGCAGTTCATGATGTGCTCGAGATGCCGCCGTTGCGCGATCTGCAAGGAGCGTTCGGGCGCGACGTGATGACCGAGGCGGTACGCGCGGAGCTGGACGAGGCGCGCCAGCGCATCCAGCGCGGCGAAACGCTTGACGGAC
This sequence comes from Planctomycetota bacterium, assembly GCA_016873095.1. GTDB lineage: Bacteria > Planctomycetota > Planctomycetia > Gemmatales > Gemmataceae > VGYC01. The sequence goes on from VGYC01000081.1 coordinate 13,408, forward strand.
ATGTCGCGGCTTCCGGCCTGGCCGCCCGCGTCGCCCAGCGCCTCGGCCGGAAGTTTCAGGCGAAGTTGCGGTCCGTCATCAACGCCACCGGGATCGTGCTGCACACCAACCTGGGGCGCGCACCGATGGCGGAGGCCGCCGCCGCGGCGGCATGTCAGGCGGCGCAGGGCTATCTCAATCTCGAGCTCGACCTCGAGACCGGCAAACGCTCCTCGCGTCAGGTGGCCATCCGCGAATGGGTATGCCGGCTGACCGGGGCCGAGTCGGCGACGGCTGTCAACAACAACGCCGCGGCCACTGTCATTGCCCTGCGTGCTCTGTGCCACGGCAAGGAAGTCATCATCTCGCGCGGACAGCTCATCGAGATTGGCGGCAGCTTCCGGATACCGGAGATCATGGGCGTCAGCGGCGCCATCCTTCGCGAGGTGGGCACGACCAACATCACCCGCCTGGCCGACTTCGAACGCGCCATCGGACCTGATACCGCCGCCTTGATGAACGTCCATACGAGCAACTATCGAGTCTCCGGCTTCACGCAAGCCGTCGCGCTTGCCGATCTGGTCGAACTGGGCAAGAAGCACCGCCTGCCGGTGATTGACGACATTGGCAGCGGCGCACTTGTTGATTTCGCCCGTTTCGGTTTTCAGGGCGAACCGCTGGCGCGGGACAGCGTGGCGGCCGGCGCCGACCTCGTGCTCTTCAGCGGCGACAAGCTCCTGGGAGGTCCTCAGGCCGGCATCCTCGCCGGCAAGAAGGAGTGGATCCAGAAGATCGAAAAGGATCCGCTCATGCGCGCTTTCCGGCTCGACAAGATGACACTGGCTGCGCTGGAAGCGACGCTGCGTATCTATCTGAACGAGGACGCCGCCCTGCGCGACGTACCCGTGCTGTCCATGCTGGCGATGCCGCTGGAAACTCTGCGCCGGCGTGCCGAGAGCCTCGCTGCAAGTCTACGCGACATCGATGGCATCCATCGCGCCGAGGCGTGCCAGGACGAGGCCTACGTCGGCGGCGGTTCCTTGCCTGATCAGGCGATGCCGACATGGGTGGTCGAGGTCGAGGCCCGGCATGTCAGCGAGGCCGAACTTGCTCAGCGTCTGCGGACCGGACAGCGGGCCGTGCTCGGCCGCATTCGCGACTGCAAGCTGATTCTTGACCTGCGCACCGTTCTCGAACAGCACGAGCACGAAGTGGTGATGGCTGTGCTGGCAGCAGTCGGCGGCGCTTGATGTCGTCCCGGGAAGAGCCGAAATCTATCATGACCGGCAAGCGATTTCTCATCCGGAGGGCCGCGTATCATGCCCACGGTCATCAATGGCATCGGCACCTGGTATTACGGCAAGCGGCGGATCCACACGCTCAAGGGAACCTGCTCGTTTTGCGGCAGCCAGACCGACCTGTTGTCCTACGATACGACGCTGTTTTTCGTGGTGGTCTTTGTTCCGGTGATCCCGCTGGGGCAGAAACGCATCCTCGAACAATGTTCCGTCTGCCAGAAGCACCGCGTGCTCGGTCTGGCCAAGTGGGCAGAAGCCAAGGAGCGCGACGGCGGCGCTCTGCTTGAAAAGCTCCGCGCCGATCCGCACAACCGCGACGCCATCATGCAGGCGATCGCCTTCGCTCTGGCCTATCAGGACGAGCCACTCTTCAACAACATCGTCGAAACACTGGCCGGCGAGCGCACCGACGACGCTGCCATCCAGAATCAGCTGGGCCATGCCTATGCGTACTTCGCGCGCTGGCCGCAGGCCGAGGAAGCCTTCCGCAATTCCCTGGCCGTCGCGGATAATGACGCCGTGCGTGAGCAGCTGGCCTGGGCATTGCTCAAGCAAGACCGGCCGGATGAGGCACGACCCTGCTTGCAGCACGTGATCGACAAGAAACTGCGCGACTCGGCCGGGACAGTCTATTTTCTGGTCAAGGGCTACCAGGCACCGGGCCGTCACGACGAGTCGCTTGAAATCATGGATGAGCGTGACCAGGCTTTTCCGGACTGGGCGGCACTCAAGGAGTATCAGCAACAACGCAAAACCTCGACGCGCTATCGCGGCACGCACAAGCGAATCCGCTCGGACTTCCTGCAAGGGCGAGGCAAGACCGGTTACCGCGAGGGCGGCTGGTCGGCGCGCGTGCCCAAACTGATCGCGGCGCTGGTCCTGCTCGGGTTGCTTGGACTGTATCTCGGCTCGGCCGTTTATATCGGGCAGTCGCGCAAGGTGTTCGTGGTCAACGGCACCGGCAAGGCATACACGGCCGTCATCGCCGGCAGGGAGTTGAACGTGCCGCCCAACGCGGCCTTCCCCATTCACATCGCCGAGGGCGACGTTCAGGTGGCGTTCAAGGACGCCAGGCTGGCCTTTCCTCCCGTTGTCGGACGAATCGAGTCGTCATTCTGGACGCGGCCATTTACCGGACACACGTTCGTCATCAACCCGGATCAGTCGGCCATCCTGGTCGAAGAAGAGATTTTTTACGCGAAAGCGAACCCGCCGCTCGGAGCGCCGCCTGTGATTCACGTCGGACATGCCTTCTACACGCTGTCCGGCGTGGACTATGAGTTTCAGAATTTCCCGCCCACCATGCAGATCCGCGAAAACTCACAGGTGCGCAAGACGCGCGTGGGCCTGGCCTCGCACCTCGACCCTGAATTGCGCCTCGACATCTTGCTTGGACTGGAACAACAGGCGCAGGTGCCGCTCTGTAAACGCCTTCTCCAGATTGACCCTCTTGACACTGCGATCCTGTACTTTCTGACAGGCCGGCTGTCGCCGGAGGAATCGCTGAAGTATCTCGAAACTCGTCTGGACGATCGGCCCATCCTGGTCGAGTGGCATCGGCTTTTTCAGTCGCAGATGGACAGAATGCATCCGGAGACGGACCTGGTGCCACGCTATCGCAAGCTCGTCGCGGACACCAAGAGCCATCCCGATGCGCTGTATCTGCTGGGCCGGATTGAGCCGGACATCGATGCGGGAGAGAAGCTTGTCCAGCAAGCGGCGGCCGCATTACCGCCGTCCGGAAACGCCATCTTTGCGCTTGGTTATCGCGCCTTGTGCGCGGCGCGCTTCGCCGAGGCTCGCGACCTCCTGGAAAAGGCCTTGCCTCACTTGACCGAGAAGTCACAGGCGCGGAAGTTCTTGCAGGACGCGCAGCTGGCCAACGGCGACTACGACCGCTTGCTGCAAGCGCTCCAGATCGATGCGCAGGCACCCGGCCGCAAACTGCAGGCCATGGCGCAGATCATGCGTATTCAGGCCATTCGCGGCGACCTGGGCACGGCCCGGCAAAAGCTGGCCGAGGTCTTGCAGATTTCTCCCGTGGAGGCTCGCGCAACCATCGAACAGGCCGTACGATCGCTACTGGCCTTGAGCGAGAACAACGTGGAAGGCTACCTGAAGGCGATCGGCACGACGCCGGTCTTCGAGGCAGCACTCTTGCGCGGCCAGCTTCAGCAAGCCGGCGACCTGGCGGCGCTGGCAACCCAGAATGCGGACGCCTTGCATGGCTTGCTGTACCTGGAAGCAACCCGCAAGGGCGCCAAGGATATTGCCGATGCGCAATGGCAGGCGCTGCTCACCGACCTCGGCAAGCGCGGTCGTGAGTCACGGCAGTTTGCCGCGCTACTGTCCGGCAAGCACCCGCCGGATTCCAAGCTGGCGTTTCGCCTGGCCATCGAGCCGAGCAGCAAGCGTGTGTTGCTTGCCGTGCTCGCCCAGCGCGATCCGGGACAGGCTCGGGACCTGCTTCGGCTGGCGCGCAGGCTCAATTTTCAGCATGACGCGATCTCGCTATGTCTGAGCAAGCACCTCGCTGAAGGGCAGCCCTGAGCCGGAAACCGAGCAGAGCCCGACGCGTAAGCGAGGATGACAGTCATCCCTCGCTGACGCGTCGGGCTCTGCAAGTGCTTTACGCGCCGCCCTAGCGCAGCAGTCGCGCCAGGATGCGTTTGGGCCGCAAGCGGTAGGTGATGCGTTCGACCCAGGCGCGGGCGTCGGCGAGAGAATCGCTGACGTAGAGTTTTTCGCGGCGCTCCAGTTCCGGAAAGTGCTGAACGGCGATGCGATCAATGTCCGCAATCTCGAAAGCCCGCGAACGCGCGAAGATCTTGCCGCGGAAGGCCACCAGGTCGTAACCGCGGAGATTGGATTGAATCAGCTCGGGACGGACGGACAGCGAGCGAGAGATGGCCACCCACACGTCCGCAACAGAGTCGCCGGTCAGGCACAGTCCCCTGTCTTGCAACTCGCGAAGCCGGCCCGGTTCGAGCATGGAAAGATCGTGGACATCCACCGATCGCGCCACGGCATGCGCCTGGCCGTGCTGATGGACCAGGTTGAACCCCTGCAATTCCTCGTCGATGAAGCGCAGGTCCGATGCCTCGGTTGGATCCAGATAGGCCAGCAACGGATGTTTGGCATCGAGTGCGCGGAGTTGATCGCCCAGGCACGGAGCAAGGGTTCCGGAGCGACGGCCGTCGTTCGACTTGCCGCGCAGCATGGACAGGTCGTAGTCCATGTTTTCCAGCCAGTCGATCACGGTCGAGGGGATCATGACGTGCGCGATATCGCGCTGCCAGACTTCCCAGCCCTGGTAGAGGTCGTTGGGCCCCTTGCGCTCCTTGTCGGTGCGGTGCAGATTGATGGCGCCCTGGCGGATGAAGCCGCTGATCATGTCGGCGGAGTATGGCAAGCCGGTCAGTTCCTCGCAGAAATTCCGCAAGGCATCCAGATCGCTGGTGAGTTTCTCCATGCGCACGCTGCGGATGCGCGGATAGGCCAGATCGCGTATCAGATTGGCGACGCCGAAACAGCTGACCACGAAGGCCACAAAAGCCCGATAGTCGGGGCACTCGAGCAGGATCAATTCGGGGTATTCCTTGACTGCTTCCGGGAATACGCAGCCGACGTAGTGGGCGTACAGCTTGGGATAGCGTTCCGCCTGGCGCACCAGTGAGTAATGCGAGGAGATGTAGGTGATTGGGTGGCGGACGAGATTCTGGATGCAGATGTTCTCAAGTGTTTCGGCATGCCGTGCGGCGCGAATCAGCGTGTGGACCGTATAGGAATGCACGAACCCGAAGGCACGCGCGGCCGGCTTTTCCTCCTGGTAGCGAGTGAGCACCTCTTCCAGGGTGCTGGCAGCGTAGAAGCCTGCCATGTCGTTGCCGCGAACCAGCGAGTCGATGCCGGCGGTCTCCTTGGCCTTCTCGAAGTCCTCACGCTGCACCGAATCGAGAGCGTGCTTGCCGTGGGCAACGTAGACGTCCGGATGCGCGCCCAGGACATGTGCCAGCCAGCGCGTGGCCGACAACCCTGGATTGGTGACGCCGAAGAATCGCGGGGAGACGATGTTCATGACTTGCCTCTTGGGAAGTCAGCCGTTCCGGCGGCTGATTTGCCTCTGTTCGTTTGTGCTGCAGGACGGCTCTCCTGACCCGTCTGGACGGCTCAGGAGAGCCGACGTCACGCGCTTTCGCGCAGCGATTCCGCGACTTGCCCGCACAGTGCCAGTCCGCGGCCATCGGTGACTTCGCCCATCAAGCTCGTCCATTCCTTCTCCATGCTCCGCAGACATTGCACCGCATCGTGGCGGCTGTCGATGCGCGCATCCAGCACCTCGGCCAGGATGGTATTGACCTTGGCGCAACACTCCTCGGCGGTGTCGGAGACGGCCTCGACGACCTCGTCGCGGGCCAGCGTGGTCCGTTCGATCTTCGTCCATTGCCGTTGCGGATAGGACTTGAAGCCAAACTTGCTGGCGTCGATGTTCGACTTGTTAAAGGCGAAGCCGAACAGGTCGGGATCACCGAAGTTCTTGTAGGTCTCGCCGCGCTGCAGGTGCCGGGCGATCAGCCGCTGGTACGGCGAGTAGCTCTTCGGATCAAAAGTCGGGATGGGCGGGTAGTCCAGCGCCTTGAGGTAGAGATCGAAGCCGTACTCGCGGAACACGTCCATGTGCTCGTTGACCAGGCTATTGTTCCAGTCGCCGACGATGCCCTTGCCCTTGCGATAATTGTGCTTGTGGAAGCGCAGCAGATTGACGTGATCCATGGGCTTCCAGATGGCCAGCGCCTCCTTCTCCGAGCAAGGCAGATGCAGCGCCTCGGCGATGCGGCAGATCGTCCTGGCCGGCTGCGTGATCAGGTCCTCCCATTTCATCACGAAGTAGCGGCCGTGACAGGGCAAGTACTCGTCCAGGTAGCCTTTCAGGAAACGAACCAGGCCGCTGAAGAACTCGAGATCGGTGAGCTTGTACAGTCCGTGTCGCTGGCGAATGTAGTTCTCGCTCTCTTCGGGGAGGAACTTCTGGATGTACTCGCTGGCCATGGCGTTCAGCGAGAAGGAGGCTGAATTGATGATGCCGATCGGATTGCGGATGGAGGTGAACTTGATGAAGTCCTTGTAGTAATCCTGGTCGAGCCAGAGCTGCGGCGCGGTGTGTGAATGAACGACGGCGTCGTGCTCCAGTACTTCGCGTGGGTGCGAAGTGACCATGAGGAAGTCGCCCAGGCCGCGGACGCCGAAGTACTTGCGAATGCAGGCCAGCTTCGGATTGTTCTTGTCGACCCACTTCGGACCGCCAACGAGCAGGTGAAACTCGCCGTTGAACACGAGTTCGCGGGTGATGCCGAAGCGGGCAAAGGTCGCCCGGTACTTGTGCGTGGTGTAGAAGCTGGCCAGCTCGATCACGCGGTCGATCACCACCTGTCGGTGCGATTTGGGGGGTTGGCCCGCGCGGTTGAGCAAGTTATTGATGACGCTGATGAGCAACGAGAAGCCGCTGCGGGGAGCGCCCACAACCAGAGGCTTGATCAAACTCGCCATCTGTCTTGATCTCCGTGAAGAAGTGCCTGCGCGCGGGTTCCGGCCGGCGCCTGGGGGGGCGAAGGCCACCAACTGGCGGTGGACCTTACCCGCACGCTGCTTTTGCGACAAGGCGGGTTTGGGATGCGACGGCTGCCGGCAAGCGTGGCAATCTGGGGAGCCCTGTCCTTTCACACTTGAAGCATACGGTCCCGGGGGCTATAGCGCGGCTCGCAAGTGTTCGTACGCAAACCAAGCTTCCTAGCAAAGGTAAGTGATGGCGATGTCGCGTTTCGCGGAGAATGGCTTGTTACCGCGGCAGACTTGCCGGGCGCAGCTTCCCGATTTCTTGATCATCTCGCCTCCCAAGACGGGCTCGACCTGGCTAGCCGCCACGCTGGGTCTTCATCCGGAGATCTTCATTCCAGATTTCAAGGAAGCACATTTCTTCAACCACTACCTGCGCGACAAGGGCTGGGAGTGGTATGCCGATCAGTTTCGTCAGGGGCGCGGCTTGACAAAGGGAGAAGGGACGCCCGGTTACTGCGGACTGCCGCCGAACACCATCGAATACATTCGCCACATCTTGCCGAAGCTGAAGTTGATCTACCTGATGCGTGAGCCGGTGGCGCGGGCCTGGTCGACGGCCAAGCACACGTTTCGCCATCAGCAGTCCACATTCGAGCGCCACGCTCAGCCGGTCGACTGCGTGACCGATGCCAAATGGCGTGAGAGCTTTCTTGACGTCACTTCTCTGCGCTCGGCACATTACCAGGCGCATCTGCGCAACTGGCTTGGCGTCTTCCCTCGGCAACAGATACTCATCGATTTCTACGAGTCGATCCGTTCCGATCCGGAAGGATTGCTGACGCGCATCTTTGCATTTCTGGGGGTGAAACGGCTCAAGGACTTTTCGGCATTGTCGCTGTCGCAGCGGCGCAACGAAGGGATTTCGCGCGGCCTTCCAAATAACTTGCGCGCGTGGCTTCAAGAGCAATTCGCCCCGCCTACTCGCGAGCTCGATAGCTACCTCCAGCGAGAACTTGGTATCTCGTTGCCACGTGAATGGCAGGAGTTGCTGCGAATCGCCGACGCGCAACAAGCAAACGGCAGCAGCCTGTTCGACGGCATCTTCAATGCGCAACCAACCGGGCCCGTTGCGCCGCCGGACTGGCTTGCCTTCGGTCGTTTCCAGAAGGCGCGCGTGCAACTCGCGTGCTCCGTTCGGGTCTGCCATGAGGACTACTACGGCTATCTCATCGCCTTTCACAAGGGGGAGTACCTGGCAATATCGCGGGACCTTGGCTCGGTCCCGCTGGACCTCATGCCTTCGGCGCGAAAGTTGCGGTTGCAGAAAAAGGGCCTGCTGTACCGGTCGTTCGTGCTGGAAGGCGTCAAAGCGGCAGTGGTGGCAAGGCGGCTCGCAGACTCACAGCGCGCCCAGCGCTTGCCGCGGGCATTCCCGGCGTGGCTGATGCGCTCGTGTATCCAACCATTGCAGCGACTTGTCGCAGGTGGAACAGGCTCTGGTGCAATGCACGGTTGACCAATGCGCCGGGCCAAACACGCGACCGCGACTGGGCGCGGCAGTTCTTCATGACCACCCGGCAGCTCAGTTCTTCACGGCATTTTCGGCTGGGCCTGCGCGACCGCGCACTTGACCTCTGCTACAACGTGATTCTTCCCGCATCCTCTGATCGTGCAGACGCGGCACGGTCGATGTTGATGCCATGCTAAGTCAAGTTATTCGAGTTCTGACGCGCCCGGGGCGCATCCATTCTGGCGAGGGCTGCGCCAAGCAGCAGGGGCTGGCGCTGCACATCGAGCCGCGCGTTACCCAAGAGGATCGCTTTGTCTTGCGCCAGTTGCTGGAAAAGGTCGCACGGCCGGGAATGGTCGTGGTCGAGATCGGCAGCTTCCTGGGCAACGGCAGCACGCGAACCATGTGCGAGACCATCGGCCCCCTGGGCGGAGCGCTGTACTGCGTGGACACCTGGCGCGGCAATGACAACGTCGAATGGCATCAGCAACTGGCCAGGACCCACGATCTGTTCAATACCTTTCGTCACAACGTCGGCGTCTTCGGCGCTACGCCAACCGTCAAGCCCCTGCTGATGACCAGCCTGGATGCCGCGCGCATCTTTGCCGATGAAACCGCCGACCTGGTCTTCATCGACGGCGACCACGCCTACCAGGGCGTGAAGCAGGACATCGAAATCTGGAGGCGCAAGGTCCGCCAGGGCGGCATCTTGTGCGGCCACGACTGCGAAGGCCGCACGGACGAGTTCGGCGAAGAGCGGGTACGCCGGCACTGCGACGAGGACTTCGTCCGCCTCAATGGTCATACCTTCGCGGGCTTTCATCCCGGCCCGGTACGGGCGGTGGCCGAGCTTCTTGGTCCAGCCGCGGTCCTCTGGTGTCATCAAGATCTCAGTGCTCACGGACATCAGGGTCGGCGCTCGTCCATCTGGCATGTCATGGTCAAGGAAGCGCACAAGTTCTGAGCCAAGCTGGCAATTTCATACATTCCTGAGCAGTGGATGGAATCTCGGGAGGGCGAGGCTCCTGCCGAGCCGTGAACCCGCCTGGTTATTGTCGCTCCACGCCTCGGCAGGAGCCTCGCCCTCGCAGCGCCGACCGCGGCTCAGGGACTTACGAAACGAGCATCCAGGGCGGCCCGGCAGCTCAGTTCTTCACGGCAAACTCGGCAAGCTGGGTGGGCGTGCGCGATCGGACAACTAACCTGCTGGTTTCAACTTGATTCTTCCTTCTCCCTCTGGATAATCGTGCGGCCGCGACACGGTCGATGTTGATCCGGGTCCTTGCGCAACTTCTCAAGCGGAGAGTCTCGCCATGGAAATGGCCCAGGCCAAGCTGACGTTGCAACAGAAGTGGAAGGTGGCCGAAGTCGATGCCACCCGCGTTCGTTTCAGCGCCCACCAGTGCTTTTCCCGCGACGGCGGGCCGGACGATCGCCGTTGCCTGGGCATCCTCGCCGACAAGCTGGCGCGTCAGCCGGGACTGGCCATGTGCATCGATGGCGATGGGGATTTCTTGAAGTACTTCTTGCCGCAGGCGCCGAAGCTGCGGCAAAATATTCGCTGCATCATCGTCGAAACGGCCGCTGCTGGCGGCGGCGGCCACGACATCCCGGTGGTCACGTCCGACCGCATTCCTCCCGACGTGAAGACCGTCTTCCTCTGCGAGACGCGGACCTTCCCGCGCATGCGCATGAAGAAGTGGTTGCCCGCCAACCTTCGTCTGCTGGAACCGGATCTGCTGGCCGAGGGAGATTTGACGAAGTTGCCGGCGCGCTGCTGGACCCCGTGGTCGCGCGACACGATCTATCCCATCGACGTGCCGGAGATCGAGTTCAAGTCCGGCATGGCCATGATCCTGATCGATTGCCCGGCCCGCAACCTGGGCCTCATGCCCAACGGCCTCGGCTATGTCCATAACGCTCTCAAGCATGTCGATGTCAAGTATCAGACGCTGGACCTCGACATCATCCTGTATCATCGTTTCCACATCCGCCGGCTGTTCGACGACGGCGGCAAGATTCGCCTGGCCGGCGGCCGCGAACTGCCCACCGATCCGTGGCAGGCCGAGCACTACGACCTGTGGGGCGACCAGGAGGTCATGTCCTACTTCGAGCCGGCGATGGACGAGATCGTCGCCAAGCTGACGGCGGCGAAGCCAAAGATCCTCGGCGTGTCGCTACAAGGCTGCAACGAGAAGTTCACCACCAAGGTCGTCGAGCGCGTCAAGCAGGCGTTGCCGGAGACGATTGTCGTGGTCGGCGGCTTCTCGTGCTACAGCCCGGACATCGGCCTGCGCGGCTTCCCGCTCGCGGATTACATGTGCATCGGCGAGGCCGATCTCACCGTCGGCCCGCTGATCGAGCGTCTTGCCAAGGGGGAGCGTCCCGGCAATGTCCCCGGCGTGCAATCGAAGTTCGACGCCCCCGGCTCGCCGTTCGTGCCGGCGCCGATGGTCCACGACCTCGACAAGCTCGACCATCCGCGCTACGAGTGGTATCCGCTGGATGTCTATCGCAACTACAACGGCTACCAGCTCACGCCGGTGATCGCCAGCCGTGGCTGCCGCTGGTCGCGCTGCACCTTCTGCGCCGAGCGCTTCTACTGGCGGATTCGCTCGCCCAAGGCATTCGTGGATGAGCTCGAGTGGCTGATCGATCGCGGTTGCCGGCTGTTCATGTTCAACGAGAGCGACCTCAACGGCAAGCCAGAGATTGTCCTGGAGATCTGCGAGGAGATCATCCGCCGTGGGCTGAAGATCAAGCTCACCGGGCAACTGCGCATCCACAAGAAGAGCGACAAGCATTTCTTCCAGAAGCTGCGCCAGGCCGGGTTCGTGGCGCTGCGCTTCGGCGTCGATGCCTTCTCGGAGAACACGCTGCGCCTGCAGAAGAAGGGCTACACGACGGCGACGGTGTCGCAGAACCTGAAGGATTGCTGGGAGGCCGGCATCTTCACCGAGGTCAACTGGGTCATCGGCGTGCCGGGCGAGACCGACGAGGATTGCGAGGAAGGCATCGAGCTGATTCTCAAGAACAAGCCATACATCGGCCGGCTGGCCAACATCAATCCGCTCATCCTGGTCACCGGCGGCGTCTACTGGCTGGAGCCGGAGGAGCACAACATCGTCTTCCGCCAGCCCAAGGAAGAGCTGTACAAGACGTTCCCGCGGGCCCTGCCGGCCAACACCTGGTACAGCGAAAAGCCGTACATCGACGAGAAGGTCCGCAAGCGGCGCTTCGAGCACATCGTCATGGAGTTGCACAAGCGCAACTTCGATGTCGGCGCCTGGGCCAACCGCATCATCGAGGACGTCACCAAGAACCGCGACAAGAACCGTGCCGGCCCCGCCGAGGAAGCCGCCCCGCCGCCAGAAGAGAAGACCAAGTTGAATGCCGGCGTGGGCGGCATGAAGAAGCCCAAGCCGGAAGACCAGGCCGGCCTCGAGTTCAACGCCGATGCCCGTTCGGCGCAGTACGTCTTTCGCGCCGGCAGCTCGTTGCCGGAGGACAAGGTCTACTACTTCCGCAACTACCTGTACCTGGCCGAGTGGAAGGGCGAGTTGCACGCCATCGAGCCGGATGACTTCGAGATGGCCTTCGGCGAATCGTACCGGCAGGCGCAGGCCGCCAACCTCGGCTGCATGGACGTGCGCCGCTGGTTCAACGCGCATTTCTCGCGAACCAAGGCGGCCGTGCCCGAGTTGCTGCAAAGTGTCGGCAACTACAACATCGTCTACTACGATGGCCTGTACTACGGCTTGCCACAGGCGCCCAACTGGGACATGCAGGCATTGCGGTCGAAGGGCCGCGAGCAGTTCCGGGTCCGGCACACCATGTGGCGCATGGCCAAGGAGTGGAAGAACGGCACGCTCGCGCCATGGCTGAAACGCAATATCAGCCGCGTCGCGACCAAAACGTATTCGCGCGGCGTCGGCCTCGTGCGCAGGGTGCTGCCGAAATCGCCGGCGCTGACGAGCGGCGCTGCCGCGCCGCCTCCGCCCGCGCCGCCGCCCATCGATGTCCGCTGGGGCGAGGATGATGTCGCCAGCTTCCCGGACGTGGTCACGAGCAAGAACCTTGCCGAGCTGGTGACGCGCGTGGAGAAGATCACCGGCACGCCCTCGCGCGTGCCCAGGACGCTCAGCCGCCAGGAGATCGCCGCCTATGCCGCCAGCGGCGTAATCTCGCTGGAAACGGTACAAGCCGCGCCCGCCAAGTCGGTACCGATCCTGGTCGGCACCTGCGAAGGCTACAACATCGTCGAGTACGAAGGCTGGTTCTACGGTATCCCGCAAACGCTGTGCGACATCCAGCTCGACAAGGTGGACGTCATCGAGAACCCCAACATCATCCGCGACCTGTCCCGCGAGGTGGTGGAAGGCGAGATCCGCGAGGTGCTGCGGCAGAAGACGGTCGCGGCGTAGACCGTGCGGCCATTTCAGCCGGGCGATGCGCACGGAATCGGAATTCCGTGCTACGCCGTCAGAACGGGCGCCGTCATCTGTTCAGCCTTGGCGCGGATGAAGGCATCGAGTTCAGGGGTGATGGTCTTCGCGGGCAGGATGATGCGGCCGCCGTTGCGCAGGCGCAGCAGCCAGAATGTCGCGAAGACGACGACGTCGTCCAGTTCCGTCCAGGCCCCCTCGCCGCGGAAGAACTCGGTTTCCATGCGCACGCGGTCCTCGGCGAACTCGACGCGGACGCGGCGTTCCATCGTATGCAAGCCGATGAGCGCCATTGACGCGGCCGCCTGCGATGCCCACCAGCGCTGCCAGACCGCGCCCATCGCAAAGAACACGACCAGGCACGCCAGACCGCCACCCACGGCCGGCAGGATCCAGCCGCCCAGGCCCAGCGCGACGATGAGCGCGATGAACAGCACGCCGCCGACGAGCACAGGCAAGTCGCGCCGCCAGCCGCGCCGCAATTCCCAGCGTACCAGCTCGCGCTGGATCTCCGTCGCCATCTCCGACGTCAGCTCATACTCGATGGATTGAATTGGTTCCATGGCATCACAGTTGACCATACGCAAAGTCGCGAGTCGTGGCACCTGCTAGCGCCTTCCGCGGCTCGCCAACCGCTTGCGGTTTCGCGCACGCGCGCGCCTGCGGCGCGCGAAACCGCAAGCGGTTAGCGAGGCTCCAGGAATAATATGATCTCCCGCGCCACATCCACCGTCGTCACTCGCGCCAGCGCCCGCCAGCCGGGTACGGCGTTGACTTCGAGCACATGAAGGCGGCCGTGCTGGTCCGGTAGCAGATCGACACCGGCCACGGCGACGCCGACGGCTGCCGCGGCCGACAGTGCCAGTTCCTCCTCACGCTGGCTCAGGCGCGTGGCCTCGCCGCGGCCTCCCTGGGCGACGTTGGTCCGCCAGTCGTTGCGCGCATGCCGGCGCATCGCCGTCAGCACCTTGCCGTCCAGGACGAAAACGCGAATGTCGAAACCGGGATGGTCGATGAACTTCTGGAGATAGAGCACGCTCTGCGTGCGCTCGATGGCACGAAATGTCCGCCAGGCCAGCTCCGGATCAGCGATGCGCATCATGCCGCGGCCCTCGGAACCGAACAACGGCTTCACGACCACGTCGCTGCCCAGCGATGCAAACGCCGCCAGCGCCGTCTCGGCGTCCTGGCAGGCGATGGTCGGCGGCACGGGCAATCCGGCGCCGGCCAGGCGAGCCGTCGCCAGGTACTTGTCGATGCATGTCTCCAGGGAGCGAGCCGGGTTCAGCACCAGCGTTCCCCGCGCCTCCAGTCGCTGCAACACGTCCATGCGAAAGACGACCTGCTCCAGCGACCCGGGCGGCATGGTCCGCACCACGACGGCGTCGAAGCCGGCCAGCGGTTCGGGCCCGCCGCCGACCGCGGCGCCGAGCTTGCGAAAATCGACGACCTCGCCGACGTGCCCACGTTCCCGGGCCGCACGCAGCAGATCGCAGACGTGCCAGCCGTTGCCCCCAGCTAGGAATGCGATGCGCATGAACCTATATTAAGAGGCGAACCGGGAAACTGCAGGGCTTGCTGTGCGGGAGGACGTGATGGACGAGATGATGCTGCGCATGCTGGGCGGAGGCCTGTTTGGAGGCATCGAGTGGGTCGCGGTCCTCGCCTTTCTGGTGATCGCCGTGGTCTACTGGCTGACGCCGATCCTGGGTTGCCGCTTTCACAGGCCGGGCCATGTCGCCGCGTCGCTCTACCTGTTGATCGGCTATGCGGGGGTGTCGCTGCTGCAGGTGATCGTGCAGTTCTTTCAGCTTCTGGATCGATCCGGCCGGGGCATGGGCGGCGAGGGCAGCCTGCACTTGTTCTTCGGCTTTTCGTTCCTCAAGACGTTGCTATTCGTCATCGCCCTGGTAATGTTCGTCATCGGCTTGCAGTCGCTGCGCATCCGCCGGCCCGAGATGGGCGACGAACGCCGCGATCTGACCGTGTAAAGGATGGCCATGAACACGACTCATACAATCATCGCGCTCTTGTCGATGGTCTTGTTCGTGGCGCCACAAGGCGCCACGGCCCAGGAGAAGCCCGTCTATCGACTGGCCACGTTCGCCGCGGATGTGACGCCGCCGCTGGGTAGCCCGCTCCTGGGGGGCGTCACCGTCGTGCCGCCGACCAAGGCCGTGGACGATTCGCTCTCTGTGCTTGGCTTCGTCCTGCTGGGCGGCGATCAGCCCATCGTCGTCGCCGCCATCGACTGGTGCGAGGTCCGCAACGATGCCTACGACCGCTGGCGCGAGGCGCTGGCGGAAGCGGCCGGCACGACGCGCGAGCGCGTCCTGTTCAGCGCCATCCACCAGCACGACACGCCCCTGGCGGACCTGGAAGCCCAGCGCATCCTCGATCGCGCCAAGCTCGGCGGCGCGCTCATCGGCCTCGATTATCACGAGATGTGCGTCCGCCGCGCCGCCAGGGCGGTGAAGGAGGCCGTCGCCAGGGCGCGACCCGTCACGCACTTCGGCGTCGGCAAGGCAAGAGTCGAGAAGGTCGCCAGCAATCGCCGTTACCTTGGCAAGGACGGCAAGCCGCGTTTCGACCGCAGCAGCATGAGCGGCGGCGATCCATTCAAGCGCGACGCTCCGGACGGCGTCATCGATCCGTGGCTGCGCACCATCAGCTTCTGGAACGGCGACAAGGCAGTGGCCGCCTTGTCCGTCTATGCGGTCCATCCCATGAGCCGCTGGGGGACCGGCCGGGTGACGGCGGACTTCCCCGGCCTGGCCCGCAAGCGCCGCCAGGCTGACTTGCCCGGCGTCTTGCAGATCTACGCCTCCGGTTGCTCGGGCAACGTCACGCCGGGCAAGTACAACGACGGCAACCTGGAGAATCGTCCGGTCCTGGCCGACCGCGTGTACCAGGCGATGGCTGCTGCCTGGAAGGCGACCCAGCGCCGGCCGATCACGCAGGCCGGGTTCCGCAATGTGCCCTTTCGCCTGGAAGCGCGCGATACGGCTGGCTTCAAGCGCGCCGATCTCGACACGATGCTCGAGGACAGGAACGAGAAGAAGCGCAACCTGGCCGCCATGGGCCTGAGCTGCCGCAAGCGTTTCGACGCCGGCCAGAAGATCGATCTGCCGGTGCTCGACCTGGGTGCCGCCCAGGTGCTGCTGCTGCCCGGCGAGTGCTATGTCGAGTTCCAGCTTGCCGCCCAGAAGATGCGGCCGGATACCTTCGTGGTCACGCTTGGCTACGGCGAGTGCGCCACCGGCTACCTGCCGCCCGACAGCGCCTGGGCCGAGAACGACGGCAACCTCACGCCCTGGTGCTGGATCGCCCGCGGAGCAGACAAGGTGCTGACGGAGGCGATGCGCAAGGCATTGAAGGCAAAGTGAAAGGAAACCGGCGAGCCAGGAGCGTGAGCGACCGGAAGATGCTTGGCCAGGTCATCGAGGCGGAGGTCATAATCACGGTTTTCGCATCTGCAAGTCGAAGGATGGGCAGAGGATTTCGCTTTCCTTGTAGTTGGTCGTCGCGAAATCTTTTATGCCAGCTACTTTGGACTCCAAGTGCAACCAGACGTCGCCAATGGATACGCAGGTCCTGTAGTCGTAAAGGCTGTGAGGGTTCTTGATGGCGGACGCAAGCGCCTCAAGTATGGTTTGTAGTTCAGGGGTGAGCTCGGTTTTGCTTCCAATTGTGTTACGTTTTTGAAGCTTGGCGTGGAGTCTTTTTAATAGAGGGCGGTTGGATTGGAAAAAGTTTGCGTTATTGCACTGAGCAGTCTTGCATTGGCTTTGCCGAATAGAAGTATCAAAGCTCCCCTTGGCAGTTTTCTTTGGGCCTTCGGTTGCTCGCTTGCACTGAGTACTATCCATTACTGAGTCCACGCTCTTGTCAAATCGCCTCCAAACATCAGAAACGCGTTCCGAATGTATGATTCCGCCCTCAACGCCAGTTCTCGATCAACGCCTTCGCCAAATGTAACCTCGACCTTCTTATCGATGCGGTACCCTATCCAAGCTAGCACACTGATCAACGTGCCTGATCGCCTTGACCGCCCTCCACTGACAACCTGAGCTCGTTGCATGGCACCCCAAAACGATCCGTCCTCGACCAGATAATCAAGGACCAGTGATAGGTTTTGAATCACGACTCGCTTGAACTCAAGACGTGAATAGGAACAAGCAACATGGAAATCGAATTGTGCCAGGAGCGCACTCAGCGCTGCCAGCTTTTCGGCCGGACGCTCTTTCAGGACACGATCAACTTGAATAGTTGTGTCAAGAAACAGAGGCTTCGTCGCCATCGGATTTTACTTCCTCAAAGGACACAACGAATCGTTTCCCTCTGGTGGCACGCAAAGGGCCTATGATGTCAACATCATGCTCCGCAAAGCGATCAATGTGGTCGTCGACGGTTGCGTCTTCGAGCATCCACCGCGGCAAGTCGGCAAATGCCTGGCGCAACACATCGCGCTGTGCTGTGTTCAGGTCGGGCAGGGCAGCACGCTTTAACGCGGCGTCTAGTAATGCCAACAAATCTCTGAATGGGCGATCGCGAAGATAGGCATACTCCCAAAGCTCTTCAATGTGGCCCTTTGTCGAGGCCAAGCTGGCTTCTGCCTCGTCGATACTGATCGACGAACAGGCATCCTTAAAGGCATCGCGTGCTCGGCAGGCTAGTTGCTGACAGATGTCGCGGATTTCGCCAGCTTGTTCTGGGCTTCGGTAAGCGTCAACCCCACTGCCCGAGGTTTTTTGGCGCAGTTGAGCGGCAGTGGGTGTCTCAACCGGGGAAGTCACCGAGCCGTAGTCAGAATTGGTTTCTTGACCGCCAGTGCCTATGCCCTTATTAAACAGGACCGACCCCGTGAGTCTATCATCTTTCATTGGACATCCCTACTTCTGCTGCTGAAGTAGCCAAGAGAAAATACCCGTCGCTTGGCTTTGCGATTTGAGGTAATTGTTCTGAACGAATATGCTCATCTTACCAATTCGCGATTCATCAGGTCGCGTGTAGGTGTCAATGTCAATGAGAACCCCCCCCGTACCCAGGGCGAAATCGTCAAATTCTCTCCAGCTTGGCTGCGCCGGCCAGCGTTTCTGCGAGAAAATCTGCATTTAGGGCGGCGGCTTTGCGCTTGCGGG
>VGYC01000082.1 GCA_016873095.1 Planctomycetota bacterium
TGGCGGCAGCGTCAAGTACATGCGCAACGTCCTTCTGAATGCGCCGCAGAGCGGCGTGGACATTTTCGAACATCCGTGGCCTCCATAAATGCTGTGCCGAATCCATCCAATCCGACAGCATTCTAGAGGCAGGCCTCTTGACGAAAGCTGGCTCGACACGAATCATTCAAAGGTTTGCTAGGAAGCTGGGCTCAGAGTAGGGGATGGCGCAAAGTTAATGGCATTCGGCTTCCGCCTCTTTTTCTCCCTCCCTTGCCCCATGCGCTTTCGACGGCTGCCCCGTTCGTGCTTTTCGCGGTTGCTCGGCTGGCGGTTCGTTTCATGTTCCGGTCGCTCCTCTGGGCTGCGCTTGCGTGCTGCCATCGTCTGGCCTCATTCTACTTCTTCTTCGCCTTTCCATACTCGCGGTACCACTTTTCCAGTTCCGGAGACCAGGCGAAGCCTGGTCCCTTGGCCGGATCGAAGCCGTTCAAGTGCGCCTTGTCCTTGCGCTGCGCCGGATGCTGGTAGCGCCAGGGATTGTCGCGGAAGACCTCGGCGATCAGCTTGGCGAGATCGGGGTCGTACTTCTCCAGCTTGGCGCGGGTGCTCACGTCATTGTGATCGTGGTCGTTGGCGCGGTTGGTGTCGAACCAGGATTGCACGCCCTCGGCCCAGTATTCCTCCGGGTTGCTGGCGGCGTAGGTGCCCTTCCAGAGTCCGCGATCAAGAGCGGCGCGATACGTCTGCCGCAGGCGCTGGTCGAAGTCCTTGTCGATGCTGTTGAGGCCCATGAGATGGATGGCGTGCGCGAATTCGTGGACCAGGATGTTCTCTTTCGAGTACGGGTCGCCGCGCAGACCGAGGAGGTTTTCCTCGCCGCAGCTGACGGCCGGACGAGCGCGGGTCGGCCCCAACCCGCGGGCCCGCCGGTCCCAGTACTTCGCCGGCTTGAGGTCGCTGTGCTCGGGGATGTCGGTCGTACGCTCATCCACGGCCATGACGGCGAAGCGCACCTTGTTCCTGGCCAGCGCCTTCAAGATGTCCCGTCGTTTCACCAGCATCGTGTCGATGATAAAGGCGGCCTCGAGCATGGCATGATCGCTGACCTTCTTCGACCCGAGCACCGGAAAGCCGTGGACGTTGACGTGCTTGACGTAGAAAGGGGATAGCTTCCAATCCATTGGCGGGTCGGTGACACGGAACTCAGGCGCCGGTGCCGCGACAATGCCGGTCGCGCAAACGAAGAGTACCACGACCATGCGAATGGAAACCGTCATATTTGGGACCTCGCGCTGGAATGACACCGCCCTGGTGTGGAAACGATCGGCGGTCGCTGGGCGCCCAGCTTCAAGGGCATATTATCCGAACAGCGGCAATGGCGAGCCATCGGTCAGGCCCATGTGCCGGCCGAGAGCATCGGTGACTTGCGAATCGAGCGGGATGCCCAGGGCATGGAAGATGGTGGCGTGGAGGTCCTGCGGCCCGCAAGGCCGGTCGGCGGGCTTGGCGCCGATGCGGTCGGAGCGTCCGTAGATCTGTCCGCCGCGAATGCCGCCGCCGGCAAACGCGACCGAGTAGCAATCGGGATAATGGTCGCGGCCGGCGCCGCCGTTGATGCGCGGCGTGCGGCCGAACTCCGTCAGCCACACCACCAGCGTCTCGTCGAGCCGGCCACGTTCGGCCAGGTCGTCCAGCAGGGCAGCGCTGGCCTGTTCCAGCGGCGGCAGCAGTCGGTCCTTCAACCGGATGAAGTTGCCGCCGTGCGTGTCCCAGTTGTCGCCCGCGGAGCCATTCAGGTCACCGACGGAAGCATACACGGTGACGATGGGCACGCCGGCCTCAGTCAGCCGCCGCGCCATCAAGGCGCTCTGACCGCAAACATGATCGCCATACCTGTCGCGGAGATGACGCGGCTCGCGGTCGAGATTGAAGGCGGCGGACACCCCCGGGCTGAGTAGCAAGTTGGCTGCCATCTGCCGGTAGTGGTCGAAACCAGGAGTGGGGCTGGTCGCCGACGCGAGTGCCTCGGCCAGGCCGAGCCGATCGCGCACGCGCTGGCCCGTCATGCCGTCCGGCAAGCGGAGCTCGGCTGCCTCGGAACTGGGCGAGACGCCGGCATAGGGCCGCCCCGCCGCTGGCCGGATGATGAATGGATCGTGGTGCATGCCGAGGAAACCGCCGAATTGCCCGTTAAGCAGGCCCCGATCGGCGAGTGGATACGGCAAGGCGACGCAGCCGGGGAAGCCGGCCCGGGCGTGGCGAAAGCGCGAAACCATCGACCCCAGCGACGGCCAGTCGCGCCGCGACGGCAAGATCGTGTCATCGTTGCCGGGCCGCAACGGCTCGTGCCCGGTCAGATTCCAGTAGGCGGCATTGCGATGGCCGGCTTCCTGGTGATGCGCGGAGCGGACGATGGCCAGTCGATTGGTCTGGCGGGCCAGCAGCGGCATGTGCTCGCCGATGTGGATGCCGGGCGTTGCCGTGGCAATGGGCCGGAACTCGCCACGGAACTCGGCCGGGGCGTCCGGCTTCAGGTCCCATGTCTCCAGATGACTCATCCCGCCCCAGGAAAACAACACGATGCACGAGCGGGCCCGTCCGAAGCTGCGCGTCAAGGAAGCGTGCGCGGAAGCCCGGGCACGCATGGCGAAAAACTCCGGCAGCGACGTTCCCAGAAAGCCAAGCCCCGCGCCCAGCATCTGGCGACGCGAAATGCGAAAGTCCGCGCAGGAAGCAGTCGTATTTGGTTGTCGTGGCACGGATGGCTCCCGGCGACGGACTGCGGGCGAAAAGGCAGGCTGGCAAGTGGTCTGACCACTCCATCTTAACCGGCAAGACTCGGCTGTCAAGCCAGGAGCGAGCGCCTGCACGCAAACCGCCGAGCGGTGATCCGGACGCTCGTTGCCAAGTTGTGCGTTCGCGACCTTGAGAATTTTCCGTCACTGATGTTGACATCGGCATCGGCAACGTTATAGATCCGCGCACGCAGCAATTCTTCAGACGGCAAACGGGGGAACGCACATGATCCGGACATTCCTGGCAAGCGTGGTCGCGTTCGTGGCGATGGCCCTGTTGACGCCTGCACAGGCACAGCAGCAGGCTTCGACGTTCTTCACCGGCGTCAATCCGCGCGACATCAAGATGAAGCATATTGACGTCACGGCGGCCAACCGGACCCCGAGGATGAGCAACATGATGCGCCCGGTCCGCCAGCCGCAAACATTTACGCTTTCGAACATGTTCCGCAACCTGACGCTGGGTAGCTGGCCTCCCAAGGTGGCCAAAACGCCTATCCTGAAAGAGAGCCCATACTCGAAGGTCATATATCCGAAAAAGAAGTAACAGCATCATGCGCGTCGGTGGCATCGTGGTGTGCGGCGGCAAGAGCAAGCGCATGGGGCAACCCAAGGCCTGGCTGCCGCTTGCCGGCGAGTTGATGTTGCCGCGCATCGTGCGGTTGCTGTCGCAGGCCGTCACGCCGGTGATCGTGGTCGCCGCACCGGGCCAGGACCTGCCGCCATTGCCGCCAGAATGTGTCGTTGTCCGCGACGAGAAGGATGACCAGGGCCCGCTTGAAGGTCTGCGCGTCGGCCTGGAAGAACTCCATGACCGCTGCGACGCAGTCTACCTTTCCAGTTGCGATGTTCCCCTGCTGGTCCCCGCGTTTGTTCGTCGGCTGATCAGCTTGCTCGGCGAGCATCACATATGCGTGGCGAGCGATGCAGGACATCTGCATCCGCTGGCCGCCGTCTACCGAGTCGGCGTGCGCGATTGCATCGCGCGCTTGCTGGCTGCCCATCGCCGCCGGCTGATCGACCTCTTCGACGTATTTGCGACACGTGTCGTGGCCGGCGCCGAACTGACGGATGTGGATCCCACGCTGCGCTCGCTGTGGAACATCAATACAGCGGCGGACTATGCACAAGTGCTGAACGCAATAGGTGATCGAACCTGAAACGGCGAGCGACCTGGCACGACCTCCGTTATCGCTACCCTGGCGGCCATGCCATCTGCCTCCCCCCCAGCAGATGCATATGCAGATGCGGCACGGTCTGGCCCGCCTTCTCCTTGCAGTTGAGTACGAGGCGGTAGCCGTCGGCGAGGTCCAGCTGCTCGGCCAGCCTGGCGGCGACAACGTGCAGATGGCCCAGCAGTTCCTTGTCTTCCCGCGTCACGTCGGCATGAGTGGCGATCACCTTTTTCGGGATGATGAGGACGTGCACGGGAGCCTGCGGGTTGATGTCGTGAAACGCCAGGCAGCGGTCGTCCTGGTAGGCGATCCGCGCCGGGATCTTGCCCTCGATGATCTTCAGGAAAATGTTGTCCGCGAGCATGCTTGTTTCTCCGAATCACCGCTTGCGCTCAGGTTCCGTTGCTGGGTGCGACCTACGCCAGACGCGGCCAGGATACCTACAATCCTCAGGAACATTGTAAGCGGGCCGAAATGGAAATCGACCATGCCCTGGATGATCGGCATCGACGAAGCCGGCTATGGACCCAACCTGGGGCCGCTGGTGATGACCTCAGTGGCGTGCAAGCTGCCCGCCGACCTGGACGAGACCGATCTCTGGCGCGTGTTGCGTGCCGCCGTTCGCCGCGTCGGCGATCGCGCTGACGGCCGCCTGCTGATCGCCGATTCCAAGCAGGTCTATTCCACGGCGCGGGGCCTCGCCGGCCTCGAACTGGGCGCGCTGACGGCATTGCCGCCTGGCCGCGATATCGCGCGGCTGTCCTGCTACCTTGATTGCGTCAGCCCCGGCGCCTGCGAAGAATTGAGCAATGAACCCTGGTTTCGCGGCGCGACCGAGCTTCCCGTGGCCATCGAACGAGATGCGCTCGAGGAATCTTGCAAGCACCTGACTGCCGCCTGTCGCGCTCAAGGGATTCGCTGGGCCGTGCCGCGCAGCCTGGTCGTGTGCCCGACGCGCTTTAACGACATGCTGGCACGCTGGGATACCAAGGGCGCTGTCCTCGGCGCGGGGCTCGTGGAACTGCTGCGACTGAACCAGGATCCTGATCACGAAGACGACAGCGTGCATTACTTCGTGGACAAGCATGGCGGGCGCAATCACTATTCCGCTCTGGTACAACATGCCCTGGACGATGGTTTCGTGCTGGCCCGGGAGGAACGAGCAGCACAGAGCGTTTACGATGTGCTCCATCTTCGCCGGCCGGTGCGGGCAACATTTGCACCGCGCGCCGACGGCAGCTATCTTGTCGTGGCCCTGGCTTCGATGCTCAGCAAGTACCTGCGTGAGGTGCTGATGCTGGAGTTCAACCGCTTCTGGAGCGAGCATGTTCCGGGACTGAAACCGACGGCTGGCTACCCGATGGACGCGCGCCGTTTCTATACCGACATCAAGCCGGCAGCGGCCCGGCTCGGCATCCTCGACCACGCCCTGTGGCGAAACAAGTGACATGAACCTCAAGATTGCTCAGCTTGGTCAACCGGTCCTCTGGAAGGTCGCCGAGGCGGTTCCGGCACAGGACATCGCGACGCCGGAATTCCAGCGCTTTCTTGCCGACATGCATGAGACGCTGCGCGCGGCTCAGGGTGCAGGTTTGGCAGCGCCGCAGGTCTTTGCCAGCCGGCGCGTGTTTCTCGCCGCCGTCTTGCCTGCCAGCCACGAGGATGCCCCGCCGGAGGTCGAGGTGTTCATCAACCCGCGCATCACCGGAGAATCGCGCGAGACTGCCGAATCCTGGGAAGGCTGCCTGAGCTTCCCCGAACTGCTGGTGAAGGTGAAACGCCCGGTGGCCGTGCGAATCGAATACGCAAACGCCGCCGGAGAAGAACGCGTCATGGACCTGGCCGGCTTCCCCGCACGCGTCGTGCAGCATGAGCACGACCACCTGGAGGGCGTACTGACCCTGGACCGGGCACAATCATCGCGGCATATCATCAAGCGGTCGGAAATCGACGCGGTGGAGTGTGAGTGATACGAGCCGTACTTCCCGTTACTCACGCGGCCTTTGACGTTGCATTCTCCACCTCGGCCAGGCGCTCGTCTGGCGCAGCCAGTCTGGAGAGCACTTCGACTTCGCGCAGACGGCGGCTCACCGTGTTCACGATGAGGCCCGCAAGGGTGCTGCCGATGGCTGCGGTCAGTGTGCCCATCACCAGGAGTGGCGAACCGTTGAAGAGTGCCGTGGCAGCAGTGAGGGCCCCGAGGACTGCGCCTGCGCCGCCGAAGACCAGGAGGGGCCGGTAATCGCGGACCAGGGCGAGAATGGTTCGCAGGATGCGAACGCCGTCATGGAAGCGGCGCAATTTCGAGAAGCTGCCTTCCGGGCGCTTGCGGAGGCGGGTCGGCACCTCCACGATGCGAAAGCCGCGCTCGACAGCCTTGATGGAAAGTTCGGTCTCGATCTCGAATCCCGGCACGACAAGCGGCAAACCCTTCACGAAGCGGCGCGACATGGCGCGGTAGCCGCTCAGCATGTCGGTCAGTCGGGCGCCGAAGAGGACGTTGACCATGCCCAAAAATAGCTTGTTGCCGGCCAGATTCAGCGCGTGAAACTCGCTGGCCTCAGCCAAGAAGCGCGAGCCGACGACCATATCGGCCTTGCCCTCGGCGATGGGCCGCACGAGTTCATGCACCTCCGGCGCGGGATAGGTGTCGTCGCCGTCCACCATGACGTAGATGTCCGCCTCGACGGCGCGGAACATCGACTGCACGACGAAGCCCTTGCCGCGGCGGCATTCACGATGGACCGACGCGCCGGCGGCGAACGCCTCCTGCACCGTGTTGTCCGTGGAAGCGTTGTCGAAGACGTGAATGTCCGCGTCGGGCAGTTCCTTGCGAAAATCCCGAATCACGCGTGCGACCGTCTGCTCCTCGTTCAGACAGGGAATCAGGATGGCGGTTTTCATGGCAAGGTCGCAATCTGGGTGATACGCCCGCAGGCACCAGGGCGTGCTAGTTTGTCATCGACGGACGAGGGCGCATTCGCTTTCCCATCTCAACATCGGTTCGGCTCCTTGACGATGGTGAGGAATTCTCCGTCGGCGCCGGCGATTGCCGCGTTACTGGCAAGAAAGGCAATCTGGACAAGAAAGAGCCACGCGCTCTTCATGGCGTGCCCGATGCGTTTCCGGCTCCGGTCAAGCAACATTGACACTTGCATGCCCTGCGCCTATACCCCCGCCGCTCACGTTTGCCCGGTAGAGACCATTACCAAGGAGGCCGGCAATCATGGCTACATCCGCCAGTTTCGTCCTCGCCACAACCGGGTCACGTCGTGAACGCCCCGACGTTCGCCTGCCGGAGCCCAATCCCGAGCTATGCGCCGAAGGAGGTGTGCTTTCGGCACGGCGGCTGAATCTGCTGCTGTTGTTCTTCCTGTGCCTGGGACTGGCGGCTCGCGGCGTCCGGTTTTTCTTGCGCTTTCCGCTCTGGGAAGATGAATGCTTCCTGTGCGTCAACTTCTTGAACCGTGATATGTGGCAGGTGCTGGAACCGTTGCAGTATCACCAGGTTGCTCCGCCATTGTTTTTGTGGATTGAGCTGGGCATGGTCAAAGTGTTCGGCTTCTCGGAGCTGGCGCTGCGGCTATTTCCGTTCGTTTGCAGCATCGCCAGCCTGTTCATTTTTCGTCACCTCGCAGGACGGCTGCTCCGCGGTTTGCCGCTGCTGCTGGCCTTCGCCATCTTCGCATGCTCCTATTCGGGAGCGCGCTACGCCGCTGAAGCCAAGCAGTATGCTTCGGATCAGCTGGTGTCGCTCGTGTTGCTGTCGTTGGCAGTGGCATGCTGGCGCAAGCCGGCGAGTCGCAGTCGGGCGTGGGCCCTCGTGCTGTTCGCGCCGGTCGCCATCGGTCTGTCCTATCCCTCCGTATTCGTGGCTGGCGGCATCAGCCTCTTTCTGGGCGGAGTATACTGGCAGTCGCAGGAAAGGCGCGGCTGGCCGGTCTGGATCGCGTTCAACGGCGCGATCATCCTGAGTCTCGGTGCGGTGTTTCTCGTCACGGCCGGCAATCAGAGCAGCGCCGAGATCGACTTCATGCGTGATTGCTGGCAACGCTGCTTTCCGCCCATGAGTGGTCCGGTGGACCTGGTGCGCTGGTTTTTTGTCACGCACTCGAGCGAACTGTTTGCCTACCCGATGGGTGGAGCCAACGGCGGCAGCGTTCTGACCTTCGTGTGCATCGCCCTGGGAGTCGGCGTTCTGGCATTGCGCGGGCATTACCGGCTGATGGCGTTCTTGCTCATTCCCTTCGGCCTGCACATCACAGCGGCGGCCTTGCAGCGTTATCCCTACGGCGGACACGTAAAGTTCTCGCAGCATCTGTCGCCTGCCATCTGCATACTCGCCGGCCTGGGTGTCGCCGGCCTACTGCACGCTCGGGTGTCGCGGCAAAAGCTCTTTCGCCTCGGCCTGGCCGCCAGCCTGGCGTTTCCCGCCGCGGTCGGCGCCGGCTGCATCGTTCGTGACATCATGAACCCGTACAAGACCCGGTCCGACATGCGCAACCGCGCGTTCGCACAATGGTTCTGGCACAACACCCAGTTCGAGGGCGAGGCCATCTGCCTATACAGCGACGTCGGCCTCGACTACTCCGCGTGCTACCGGGGCCTGAGCTGGTCGGCGATGTACCTGTGCAACCAGCGTATCTACTCGCCGCGTCATGCCGCCGGGCTGCCGCCGCGCTACGACCAGGTAACCGCCGGACGGCCGTTGCGCTGCGTGATCTTCCGCGATCCGGACTATCCTGACAACGAACAGCTCATCAACGCCTGGCTTGCCGAGATGCAGAAGCGTTTTCGCCTGGTCGGCCGCGAGCTGTATGCATTGACGCGCTTCGGCAAGAACGAAAAGGACCTGGCAAAGGTGGATCATCTCGAAATCCTGCGCTTCGAGCCTGGCAACGATGGCCCGGACACTTGATCCGGCTCCTGCGGGCAAGCAGACGCACAGGCACGAAGATAGCACCTGGGCCGAAGGCTACTGTCGGAAGTCGCGCTGCGGCTGCTTCGAGGAGATCTCGTCGTCCAGCGCCAGCACCGGTCCCTGGTCCGACGGCGGCAACGGGCGGACCAGCAGCGCCTGCTTGCAGGCCGGGCAGGAATGCGTTTGCCCGAGAAGATGGACCGCAGCGCGGATGCGCGCGCCGCACGCAGGACAGGAGCAGCGGATGGAGGCGGCTGGAGGCGTCTCGGTGTCCGCGCTCTCCTGGCCCTGCTGCTCCAGGGCACGGTGAACACCTTCAAGAAGCCGGCGCAACGAAAATGGCTTGCGAATAAAGTCCGCGGCGCCGGCCTTCTCCGCGGCGATCTTGCACTGCTGTTGCTCGTTGGCAGTGATCATGATGAAAGGGGGAGAATGGGCCTGCCCGCGAAAGTGCTGCAGGACCGGGAATCCACCCAGCCGAGGCATCATCAGGTCCATGATCACCAGGTCCGGCCTATCGTTATCGATCCGCTCCTGGGCTTCCCGGCCATCTTCGGCCGTGAGCGCGCGAAACCCGTGCTTTTCCAGGAGAGTCTGCAAGCCGTGCCGCAATTCTCGATCGTCGTCTACAACAAGTATGGTTCTCTGCTCGGTCATTCGTCTTCCCTTTCCCGTGGCAAGCGCGAGCGACGCCGATCGAACCGACGCGCGGTGCGCCGGTCGGTGGAATGAGAGGAAATCTGCCGGGCGATACCAGTTGAATGCTGCTAACGGCCCTGATCCGTCATGAGAGACAACGTCTCGGCAAGGGACGGAAGCCGTGGGTGGGGGCACACACCGTGCTGGGAGGAGGCTCGCGAGTTCCACGAGCCAACAATATTGTAGTCACTGCGGTCACAGCGGTCAACGCGGATGGCAGCGTTACGCTGCGGGGGCGACGAATCAGGAATGATCGTTCAGCATCTTCATATCGACGACGGCCTGGCAGGCCAGACTCGCCTGTCCGGACAAACGCCATTGAACAGTCACGATCTTCGGGACTGGGGCGCACGCATACGGCTCGCTTGCCGTTTTGCGCGGTTCCGTCAATTCGAAAAGTCCCTGGCAGACGTGCTCAGCACCTCCGGCACCGAATGCGTCACGCTCTACGGCTCGGGCGACTTTCATCACGTCACCCTGGCCCTGTTGCACCGCATCACGCAGCCGTTCAACCTGCTGGTACTCGACAACCATCCAGACTGGATGCGCTGGGTGCCATTTCTGCATTGCGGCACCTGGCTGTACCACGCAGCACGGCTGCCGGCCATTCAGCGGATTTTCCACGCCGGCGGTGACGTCGACTTCGATAATGGCTTCCGCCGACTTGCGCCGCGCTCGATGCTGCTGGAAAGAAAGATCATCGTCTTTCCTGCAATCCGCAGGTTTCAGGCGAGTTTCTGGCGAAGTGTACCGCAGAAGCCGTTGCGCCCCTGTCCGGAAATGCCCGTCACGGAGCAGCGAATCGCCTCGTTGCTGGCGCCGTTTGCAGACGACCTTGGAAGATTCCCGCTGTATATCAGCGTGGACAAGGACGTGATAAACGTCGCCGACGCCGTGGTCAACTGGGACTCCGGCCACTTATCGCTGTCGGAAGCGACAGCAGTCGTGCGGGCCTTTGTACACGCGGCCGGCGGCAAGCTGGCGGGAGCGGACCTTCTCGGGGACTGGTCGCCGGTGCGCCTGAGCGGCGTGCTGCCGCGACTCATGCACTGGACCGAGCACCCCAGGCTAGACATCGACGCTGGCGAAGCGGCCAGTCGCAACGAAATCGCCAATCTTGCCCTGCTCGACGCGCTCAACATTTCCGCATGACGCCGACCAGGACGCCGAGGATGCGGATGTTCTTCGTAGCATCGACGATGATGGGGCTCATGCGGCCATTGGCAGGTTCGAGCCGGATGTGGTCCTTTTCCTTGTAGAACTTTTTCAGGGTGACCTCGTTATCGACCATGGCAACAACGCGTTCGCCGTTGCTGGCCGTTTCCTGCTTGCGAATGATGACAAAATCGCCGTCGTCGATGTGGTTTTCGATCATCGACTGACCACGGACCTTGAGGACAAAGCGGTTCGGGCCGCCAAAAACTTCGCTGAACTCGAAGCGTTCCTCAGTGGCGGGCGCCAGCACCGGGGAGCCTGCCGCGACGACGCCGAGCATCGGCATGCCGGCCGAGCCAGGGCGATGATCCACCAGCTGGATTGCCCGCGCCGAAAAGCCCTCGCGCTTGATGAGCCCCTTTTTTTCGAGAGCCTTCAAGTGGCACATGACGCCATTGGGAGACTTGATGTCGAAGGCCAGGCCGATCTCGCGGACCGTTGGCCCGTAGCCGCGCGAATCGATCTTCTCCTGGATGAAATCGTAGATTTCGCGCTGGCGCTCGGTCAGCTGACTGAAATCCGGCATCGTATTGCCTCCACTTGAAACCTTCTTCCGGCGGCCAGCAGCTTGAAGAGGCCAGGTCACCGGCGGGGAACTCGGATTGTTTCACTGAACCTAAGTATATTATACGTTCGTACACAAGAAAAGAGATCTTTTGCCGGCGGCGCGCGATTTGTTTATGCTGAATTGAGCGGTACTACCGAGTCCCAATTCTCTAATCGGGCGGCTTTTCAGGTGGATGCCGGGCATTTTGCCGAGATTCTGTCCGCGCTGGCAGCCGGAAATGAGTTGCCGGAAGCGTCACTACGCGCCATCATGGGGAGCATGCTGCGCGGCGACCTCGGGGATGCCGAAACTGCGGCCTTCCTGATCGCCCTCAAGATGAAGGGGGCGACGGCCGGCGAAATCGCCACGGCTGCCATGTCGCTGCGCGAACACATGGTCCGCTGGGACGCCGGTCACCCCGGCGTGCTCGACACCTGCGGGACCGGCGGTGACGGCAGCGGCACCTTCAACATCAGCACGGCGACGGCATTCGTCGTCGCCGGTGCCGGAGTGCCGGTGGTCAAGCACGGCAATCGTTCCGTCTCCAGCCGTAGCGGCAGCGCCGACGTGCTGGCAGTTCTGGGCGTGCCGACCGAAACGAGCCCGGAGTTCGCCAGGCGCTGCCTCGATGCGACGGGGCTGGCCTTCTGCTTCGGGCCACTGTATCACCCGGCGCTCAAGAACGTCGGCGGCGTGCGGCGCCGGCTGGGAGTGAGCACGCTGTTTAATTGCCTCGGCCCCCTGGTGAACCCTGCCGGCGTAACGCGGCAATTGCTCGGCGTCGGACGCCGCGAATGGCTGGAACCGATGGCAGGCGCGCTCTCCATTCTGGGCACCGGCCATGCCTTGCTGGTCTGCGGCGCCGACGGGCTGGACGAAGTCAGCCTTTCCGGCCCCACGCACGTGCGGGAAGTGCGTGGCCATGAGGTCAAGTCGTGGGAATGCACTCCGGAGGACTTCGGTCTTGCGCCCTGTGCGCTGGCGGAACTGCAAGCCGCCGGCCCGGACGAGAGCGCGCGGATCATTGGCGACGTTCTGGCAGGGGTAGAGGGCCCTGCCGGGCGCGTGGTGCTGGCCAACGCCGCCGCGGCCTTACTGGCGACCGACCAGGTCGCTTGCCTGAAGGACGGTGTCGCCAGGGCGCGCGACTCCATCAGTTCCGGCCGGGCGGTAGCGGTGCTTGCGAAGTTACGCGAGCTGGAAAGTCCCTGAGCAGCAGTCAGTCGCGGGAGCTCCACGGCTCGGCAGGAGCCTCGCTCCCAGGACTCGAAATGGCCAATTGGTTTCACGGCGCGCCGCGTCACGGAGACAGGAGACACGCCATGGGCGAGAAGGTTGTCATCATCTGCGATCCGGGAATCGACGGCGCCTTCGCCGTCGCACTGGCATTACAGGATCCTGAGCTGGAAGTGCTGGCCCTGGCAGCGACGGCCGGCAATGTGCCCGCGGAGCAGGCGACGCGCAACGTGCACATCCTCGTCGAGCAACTCGATCCGCAACGCTGGCCTAGGCTGGGCGAGGCTCTGCCTGTCGAGTACGAGGTCGATGGCACACGGTTGCACGGCGCCGCAGGCCTGGGAAACACGTCGTTTCCGTGTGCCCAGCTGCATCACCCGCATCCCAGCGACAAGGTGATTGTGGATCAGGTCAAGCAATACCCAAAGGAAGTCACGGTGGTGTGCCTGGGTCCGTTGACGGCGCTGGCGCGAGCGCTGGATCGTGAGCCAGGGCTGGCCGGCTTGATTCACCGGGTCGTGTGCGTGGGCGGGACCTGGCATGAGCCGGGCAACGCCGGGCCAGTCAGTGAGTTTCACTTTACCTGCGATCCTCCGGCGGCGCGACAGGTGCTCAATGCCGGCATGCCGATGACCCTCATCCCGCTGGATGTGACGCGCAAGCTGGTGTTCGCGCCGACGGACCTGCTGCGGCTGCCGGAGCTGCCCGCGCGCGCGGGGCATTTTCTCAAGCAGGTTCTGCCGTTCGGCATTGCCGCCACGGCCAACATGTATGGCGTCGAAGGCTTTCATCTCAAGGACGTGCTTGGCATCATCGCTGTCGCCAGACCGCATGCCCTCAAGACGCGACCCATGTCTGTCGACATCGAGTTGCGCGGCGAATTGACCCGTGGCATGAGCGTCATTGACAATCGCACCGGCCGCACCGCCAAGACCAACGTGGACCTGGCCTTCGATCTGGATCTTCATGCGGTCAAGGCGCACATCGATTTCGTGCTCGAGATGGCATGAGCCTCGCCCCTTGCAAGCCCCGGCTTCAGATCGCCAGTTGCAGCCAGATGATGATCAGCAGCCCGACGCTGATGACCACGTTGACGTGGAAGAATGCCTGGTTCACGCGATCGAGATTTGTCGGCGAGACCAGATAATGTTCGATCAGCAACAGCAAGGCGACGGCGCCCAGCCCGCAAAGATAGATGGATCCCAGGTACGGCCGGGCCACCCAGTAAAAGACCAGCAGGCAGCCGAGCATGGCGAGATGGCACAAGAGCGCCAGCCGCAGAGCCCCGGCGATGCCTAGACGAGCCGGGACGCTCCTCAGCCCGGAGCGACGGTCGAAATCCGCGTCTTGACAAGCATAGATGATGTCGAACCCGGCCACCCAGAAGGCGACTGCCAGTCCGAGCACCAGCGGCATTTCGAGGTCGGTCATGCCACGAATGGCGATCCATGCCGAAAGCGGCGCCAGCATGAGCGCAAGGCCCAGCCAGAAATGCGCCAGAGAGGTGAAACGCTTGGCGAAGGAGTAGCCACAGATGAAAAGCAGCACCGGGACACTTAGGTAGGCGGGCCAGGGATTGGCGGGCACGGCGGCCAGGAAAAGAAAGGTCGCGGCCACGAAGCCGAGTGAGCACGCCAGCGTGAATAGCCAGACGGCGGCCGGTGTCAGCTGGCCCGACGGTAGATGCCGCCCGGCTGTGCGCGGGTTGTTAGCGTCCAGCCGCGCATCCGCCAGCCGGTTGAACGCCATGGCCGCGCTACGGGCCAGCACCATGCACAGCACGATGCCGCCCAGTTCCAGCCAGGTGAAGCCCTCGTCCTTGGTGTGCCAGGCCAGGAGGGCGCTCGCCAGGGCGAACGGCAGGGCGAAAAGCGTGTGGCTGAAGCGAATCATTCCCAGGATGCGCCGCACTCTGGTCAACATGAATTCAGGCTACGAAACTCGCCGGTGCGGACCAGTTGCTCGATGGCACCGGCCAGGCGCCGGCCGATTCCGTCCAGCGATTGCAGGCCCTTGCGGCCCTCGCGATCGACGATCTGCTCGACCGGTTCATCCAGGCCCAGCACAGTCTCCGCCGCCCGGCGATACGCGCGGACACGATACAGGCTGCCATGGGCCTGCTCCAGCAGGAGGGCGTGCGAGGTAAGCCGATTCGCAATGGTGCGATTATCCATCGTAGTACCCTCCGATGCATTATACGCACGTACACTACAAGAAGATGTGCCGGTACCGAAGATCGCAGGTCGGCCTACAATCCTTGACATGTCCCTTGCATTCCCCAGCATCCGCTTCAAGGGCGCGCTGCGGCCGTCGCAGCGCGACGTCGTGGAGATCGCACGCCGCAAGCTGGCATCCGGCCAGCGGCGCTTGCACATCGTCGCGCCGCCTGGATCCGGCAAGACCGTTCTCGGCCTGTATCTCTGGGCCGAATGCTTGCGGTCCCCCGCCGTGGTCTTGTCGCCCAACTCTGCGATCCAGGCGCAATGGGCCGCACGCGTCGATCTCTTCCATCTCGATGGCGTGCAGGCGTCGGTCATCAGCACGGATCCGCAACAGCCCGGGCTGTTGACCTCACTCACCTATCAAGCGGTGACACTGCCCATGCGCGGCGGCGACGACCTCGACGCCCGCGCCGTCGCCCTCTGGCAGGAACGGCTCGTCGAGAAAGAGCAAGCCAAGGACCTAGACGAGGCCCGCGCCTGGATCGAAGACCTGGCCCGCCGCAACCCGGATCACCATGACGAGCGGCTGGGCGCCTATCGCAAATCCATCCGCGACGCCATTGCCCTGGGCGGCAAGGCGCTCGACACGCTGCATGCCTCGGCTCTGGCGACTCTGGACCGGCTGCGCGAGCGCGGCATCGGGCTCATCATCCTCGATGAATGCCATCATCTGCTGACGCACTGGGGCCGGGTACTGGCCGACGTGCATCGCTACTTCGACGGCCCGGCCATCCTCGGGCTGACGGCGACGCCTCCCGACCGCGCCGGCAAGCTCCCCGACGACTTGCGGCGTTACGATGATTTCTTCGGCCCCGTCGATTACGAGGTCCAGGTCCCGGCCGTCGTCAAGGATGGTTTCCTGTCGCCGTACCAGGACCTTTGTTACCTGGTGCGGCCAACGGCGGAAGAGCTGGCGTTCGTTGCCAGCGCCGACCAGCAACTGCAAAAGCTGGTCGAGGACCTGTGCCGCGATGCGGCGGAAGAATCTGCCAATTCGGAGTCATTGCCGAAATGGCTGACGCGCATCCTGACCGAACGGCGTCTGCCGACCGGGCCAGTGAAGGACTGGGAGAGCTTCGAGAAGCGCGACCCGGTGTTCGCGCAGGCAGCGCGGCTGTTTCTGAAGATGCGCGAGCTGCCGCTGCCCGCCGGCGGCGGCGATTCACTCGTCCACGCCGGGCGGCAAGGACATGGCCGTGCTCGTCCCGGTGCTGGACCGCTACATCCGCCATCGCCTGCGTGCTTCCGACGTTGCCGCCGATCACGCGCTGGCCGAGCGGGCCATCCAGCGGCTGCGCTACCTGGGCGTGCAGATCACGGAAACCGGGTCGCAGGTGTGCGCCTCGCCGGTGGGCCGCGTCTTGATGCACTCACGCGGCAAGGTGGCGGCGCTGTTGCCGATCCTCAAGGCCGAGCGACGGGCCCTGGGAGACAAGATTCGCGCTGTCATCGTCGCCGATTTCGAGAAGACCTCCGCGGTCTCGGCGGAAGTACAGCATCTGCTCGACGAGGAGGCGGGCGGCGCGGTGGCGGCCTTCCGCATGTTGCTCACCGATTCGGAGACGGATGCCCTGGACCCCGTACTCGTCACCGGCTCGTCGGTGCTGGTGGACGACGATCTGGCTCCGAAGTTCGCCGAGGCAGCGCTTGCCTGGCTGGCAGCCAGGAATCTCGACGTCCGCTTGACCTTCGCCGAGGAGCGCGGCTTCAAGGTGTTGTCGGGACAAGGAGGCGACTGGGGCCCGCGCATCTACGTCGCCATGATCACCGATCTCTTCCAGAGTGGGCTGTGCAAGTGCCTGGTCGGCACGCGCGGCTTGCTCGGCGAGGGCTGGGACGCATCGCGCGTCAACGTCCTGGTCGATCTCACGTCGGTAACAACCTCCACGTCCGTGAATCAGCTTCGCGGCCGGTCGCTGCGGCTAGACACCGAGCTGCCCGACAAGGTGGCCGACAACTGGGACGTGATCTGCATCGCTCCGGAGTTCCTGAAGGGGCTGTACGACTATCGCCGCTTCATCGACAAGCACGACACGCTCTTCGGGCTGACGGACGACGGCGCCATCGAGAAGGGCATCGGCCACGTGCACGCGGCCTTCACGGAGATCGAGCCCGAAGGGATCGAGAGCTCGATGGGCGTGCTGAACGCGGAGATGCTGGAGCGTCCGTGTCGTCGGGCCGAATTTCGCAAGCTCTGGCGGATCGGCGAGCCGTATCATCCGGAGCCGATCCACGCGCTTGAAGCGCACACCGGCGCCGGCGGTGGCGGCGGCTTTCCGCCGTTTCCCTGGGGCCACGCGCCGTGGAGCGATGCCTCACTAACGGCGGCCATCGGCGAAGCCATCCTGGGCGCGCTGCGCGAAGCGGGCCTACTCCGGCACCAGGGGGACTTGCAAGTCGGCGAGCGTGCCGGCGGCTACGTCCGGGCCTTTCTCAAGAACGCCGACGAAGCTGCCAGCGGACTGTTCGCCCAAGCCCTGCAGGAAGCGCTTGGCCCGCTCGACCGGCCGCGCTACATCATCCCGCGTCAGGTCGATTTCATCGACGACACCTGGCTTTCGCGCGTGCTGCCGCGCATCGTCGGCCGTTACTTTCAACGCCGGCGCACGTCGTTGCAGATGTACCACGCCGTGCCCAGCACGCTGGCCCGGCACAAGGATATCGTCGCCATCTATCAGCGCCACTGGAACG
Organism: Planctomycetota bacterium; assembly: GCA_016873095.1. Taxonomy (GTDB): domain Bacteria; phylum Planctomycetota; class Planctomycetia; order Gemmatales; family Gemmataceae; genus VGYC01. The sequence goes on from VGYC01000082.1 coordinate 17,484, forward strand.
CGCGCGTCAGTCCCGGCCAGGCGGTCTACGCCCACCACGGCGAGGGAGAGAAGCTCGTCGCTGATGCCAGGCAATCCGGACTGACGCCACGGGCGCGGATGCACCGCAAGGAAGTGTTCCTGTAGCCCGTCAAGCTTGTCTTTTTCCCATCAAACCAATTCTAGCCGTCGCGCATATATAGGAGAGAACTCACGGAGCCGGCGATGGCCGACCAGCAGCGCGATGAAAGCCTGATGGCCGAGGTCGCCCGGGGCAAGCCCGAGGCGCTGGGTCCGCTCATTCGCCGGCATGCCACGCCGCTCTTGACGTTTCTGACACGCATGGTCCGCGACAGCCATCGTGGCGAGGAACTATTCCAGGAAGTCTGCCTGGCGGTGTGGATCAAGCGGCATCGCTACGAGTATCCGCGGCCATTCAAGAGCTGGTTGTACGCCATCGCCCTCAACCGCTGCCGCGAGGATTTCCGCCGGGTGAAAGTGAACCCGCTGTCGCTGGACGACCAGGTGCTGGCGACATCAACGGTCGGGCCAATCGAGACCGCCATCGCCGCCGAGACCGCCACGCTCATCGACCGTGCCGTCGCCCTTCTGCCATTGCAGCAGCGCACCGTGGTCGTCCTGCGTGTCTGGCAGCAAATGCCCTATGCCGACATAGCCCAGATTCTGGAAACCAGCGAAGGCGCGGTGAAGAGCAACATGCATCACGGGTTGGCGGCGCTGCGGAGGTTTCTGGAACCACGCCTGAAGCAAAAGGATGAAGGATGATGCGTCTGCTACCCTCTCCCTCCGGGAGAGGGGCGCGGGCGAGGGTCTTGGTCCCATGCGAAGGTACGGTGATTGCAATTTGGATGCATTCACCCTCACCCCCAACCCCTCTCCCCGAGGGAGAGGGGAGAGGATGCTTCGCCGCCGTCGTGTGGCGCAACCTGGAAATGGGGTTCATCATGTCCGAGCGTTTCGACCATATCCTCGAAGAAGCCGATTGCTATTTCCATGACGTACTGAACGGCTTCGAAAAGCGCTATGTCGAAGAGCACGCCGAGCGCTGTCCCGTGTGCAAGGTCGCGCTCGATGAGGCGCGGAAGCGCTTTGAGGCGCTGATGGCGATGCCGGCGTGCGAGGCGGCCGGCGAGCTCATTCAGGCCGCCATCCAGAAGGTCGAGGCACATGAGAAGCGGCGTTACGAGCGGCGCTGGCGGCGGCGGGCCGGCTGGCTCGGCGCGGCGGCCGCCGTGTTGCTGCTCGTCGGCCTCCATGTCTACTACTTCACGCTGAAGCCGGCGCCGTACGACCTGCGCGTTCTGGGGCAGTCGCGATTTATCGCCGATTCCGATGCATCTCTGCGGGTCAGGGTCGTTCATCAGCCGGACGGCAAGCCCCTGAAGGATATCCCGGTCACCATCGAGCTGATCGCGGAGAAAAAGGCAGACCATGTCGTCGCACTGGCCAGTTTCACGACGGATGAGCAAGGCACCGGTCAGCCGCGGTTTCATCTGCCCGACTGGCCTCCCGGGGATTACGAGCTGCGCGTGCGGGCCCGGACTGGCACGCCGCAAGTGATCAGCCGCAAGATCAAGCTGGCCCGGTCGTGGAAGCTGATGCTCACCAGCGATCGGCCTGTTTATCAGCCGGGGCAGACGATCCATCTGCGCGGGCTGGCCCTGCGCGGCATGGACCTGAAACCGGTGGTCGGGCAGGAGGCGATCTTCACCGTCGCCGATCCGAAGGGGAACATCATCTTCAAGCAGAAGGAAGTCACGAGCAAGTTCGGCATCACCTCCAGCGATTGCCCGCTGGCCAGCGAGATCATCGAAGGAACCTACGTGCTCCAGTGTCAGCTTGGCGAAACGGCCAGCAAGCTGCATGTCGAGGTGAAGAAGTATGTCCTGCCGAAGTTCAAGATCGACGTGACCGCCGGCAAGCCGTTCTACCAGCCGGGGCAGCGCATCGCGGGCAAGCTGCGGGCCGATTATTTCTTCGGCAAGCCGGTGGCGGGCGCGGCGGTGACGCTGGAATTGACGGGACCGGACGATTTTCTCCGGTTTCGCCGCGAACTGAGGCTCAGGACGGATGACAAGGGAGTGATCGATTTTGCGTTCGATCCATTGGAGAAGTTCACGGGCAAGGAATCAGAGACGGGTACAACGCAACTGGACCTGCACGCGACGGTCATCGACACGGCCGGGCAAAAGCAGACACGGTCGCTGCCGGTGCTGGTGTCGGCGCAGGCGCTGCGGATCGAGGCAATCCCGGAGGCCGGCACGCTGGTGGCCGGTCAGACGAACACGGTCTACCTGCTGGTGACGAACCCCGACGGCCGGCCGGTGAAGGCCCGCCTCGCCATCGCCGGCCGAACCGCCGAGATCGTGACCAACGACCTCGGCGTGGCGAGCATCGATGTTGCCGTGGGGCAGGTTGCCAACCTGCCGAACGAGGATCAGCAGGTTGGCAACCTGCCCCACGTAGAATGGACGATCCGCGCGCAGGATGACCACGGCAACATCGGCCGCCGGACGGTGCAGTTCGCCATCGGCCAGGGGGATGGCGACTTCATCCTCCGCGCCGACAAGGCCGTGTACACGGGCGGCGACACCGTCCGGCTCACGGCCCTGGCCGGCGGCGATGCGCCGGTCTTCGTCGATGTCGTCAAGGATGGCCAGACGATCCTCACCGAGGCGATTCCGCTCGCCGATGGCAAGGGGGAGCACCGCTTCGACCTGCCGGCCGAGGCGTTCGGCACGCTGCAACTCCTGGCCTACCGCTTCATCGATGCTCGCGTCCTGCGCAAGGCGCGCGTGCTTTACGTCCGCCCGCCAGAGGACGTGAAGATCGCCGCCACGCTCGACCAGCTGGAATACCGCCCCGGCGGCACCGCCCGCATCCAGTTCCAGCTCACCGACACGAACGGCAAGCCGATGCCGGGGGCGCTTGGCCTGGCGGCCGTCGACGAGGCGGTGTTTGCGGTGATGTCGCAGAATGGCGGCGATGCACGAGCATTCTTCACACAGGATCGCACATTGACGGCGCGATTGAATGTCTCCACCGACCAGAATGATCAGGACGGCCAACTATTCAATACGGCCGCAATGAGCCGGCTGCCAGAGGATGAAGTCATCGATCGCGAGACTATTATCAAGCAGCTCCTGCCCTTCGTCGAGAATAGCCGACATGTATTTGACAGCTTCGATGATCCGTACTGGCAAGATTGGGCTCGCAAGCAAGAGTCTATCCCACAGGAAATACGAGATCTGTTATTCAACTCGGTGCGACGGAATACCGTGCAACGGATGAGCTACCCAGACAACGTGCGCGCTCACGAAACGACCAAGGCAACGATCGAGAAAGCAATCAAGGGGATATGGATCGTCATTGGCATCCTGGCGGGCTGCATTGCCGTCTATTTCATTCTTCTTCAATTCCGCGACAATCTCATCGCCTTCTTTCTGGTGCCTACCATTGTGTGCTTGATTTTGTGTTGCGGTCTGGTGCCGCAAGTGCAGAAGGTGCGCGAGGCGTCAATGCGGACTCAGATGGTCAATCACCTGAAACAACTCGAGTATGCGATCCATTCATACAAGGACACGCATCGCAAGATGCCCGGCGAGCCCCTGATTGTTCCCGACGCATCGGCGGAGCCTCTCCGTCTTCGAGAATGGTTCCCCGAGACGTTGCTCTGGCGGCCAGAGTTGCTGACGGACGACCACGGCAAGGCGACGCTGGAGATTCCGCTGGCGGATTCGATCACGACCTGGCGGCTGACGACGAGCGCGGTGACGGGGGTCGGCCGGCTGGGGGCGGCCCAGTCCAGCATCAAGGTCTTTCAGCCGTTCTTCGTCGATATCAACCTGCCCGTGGCTCTCACCCGCGGCGACGAGCTGGCCGTCCCCGTCGTCGTTTACAACTATCTCGACAAGCAGCAAGAAGTCACCGTCACGCTCGCAGAGGCCGGCTGGTTCACGCGGCTGCCCTCACCCCTGGCCCCTCTCCCGGGGGGAGAGGGGAAGCGCAAGCTGACCCTCGCCCCGCGCCAGGTCCTCGCCACACATTACCGCATCAAGGTGAACAAGGTCGGCACGCATGAGCTGCAAGTAACGGCGACATCTGAGCCCGAAGCGTTAGCGAGGGGCGCCGCCGATGCCATCAAGCGTCGGATCGAAGTGCTGCCGGATGGCCGGCCGATCGAAGTCGTCCACAACGGCAGCCTGGCCCAGCCCGCGCGCATCGACCTCACATTGCCGGCCGTGGCCATCGAAGGCAGTCCACGGCTGATCGTCAAACTGTATCCTTCGCGCTTCAGCCAGGTCGTCGAGGGGCTGGACGCCATCTTCCGCATGCCACACGGCTGCTTCGAGCAGACTTCGTCCACGACCTATCCGAACGTCCTCGCCCGCGATTACCTGCGGCGAACGAAGAAGAGCGTGCCGGCCGTCGAAACCAAGGCGAAGGAGTATATCCACCTCGGTTATCAACGCCTGCTCGGCTTCGAGGTCAAGGACGGCGGCTTCGACTGGTTCGGCAACCCGCCCGCCAACCGCACGCTCACCGCCTATGGACTCATGGAATTCGCCGACATGGCGAAGGTCCACGAGGTCGATCCGAAGCTGATCGAACGCACCCGCGCCTGGTTGATGAAGCAGCGGCGAGCCAACGGCTCCTGGGCGGCCGAGGGACACGTGCCGCAGAACCTGCCGGCCGTTGACCTGGCGACGACGGCCTACATCGCCTGGGCCGTGTTTGGGTCATCGGCAAGCGGCGGGCGTCAGGCCCCTGATGATGCCGCCCCCACGCGGGGATTTCTCCTCGCGCATCGGCCCGAAGACATTGCCGACCCGCACACGCTGGCCCTGGTCTGCAACGCATTGCTCGCCATCGACCCGGCCGGCAACGATGCGGCGCCGTACCTGGAAAGCCTGCGTGCGTTGCAACGAACATCGCCGGATGGCCAGCTTGCCTGGTGGGAGCAAGCCGCCGATAGCCGCACGACGTTTCACGGCGCCGGCATCAGCGGCAGTGTCGAGACGACGGCGCTGGCGGCGCTGGCACTGCAAGCGCACACACGTCGGGCTGACGCCTCGACGCTCGCCTGGCTGGTGAAGCAGCGTGATGGCCGTGGGACCTGGCACTCCACGCAGGCGACCGTGCTGGCGCTCAAGGCGCTCCTGTCGGCGACGGATACGGCCGGAAACGGCGAACGCCGGATCGAGCTGGCCATCAACGGCATGACGCAGAGCATCGTCATCCCCGCCGACCAGGCCGAGGTCATGAAGCAGCTCGACCTCACCGAGTTTTTGAAGCCAGGCAAGCAGACGCTGACGTTGCGCGAGGCCAGGGGCGCCGCGGTTGGTTATCAGGCGACGTTCCGTCACCACATCCCCGGCGAGCGCCGCCGGGCGAAGGAGTTGCTCGTCATCGACGCGAAGTATGATCGCGACAAGCTTACCGTCGGCGAAACATTGCAAGCGAAGGTCCGTCTGGAGAATAGGGCGAAGGCATCATCGCCGATGGTGCTGGCCGAGTTGCCGATCCCGGCCGGCTGCACGGTTCTAGCCGACGACTTCGCCGCGCTTGTGGAGAATGGCAAGATCGCGAAGTTCCAGGTGCAGCCGCGCAGCGTTCACGTCTATCTGCGCGAGTTGCCGCCCGACCAGCCGCTGGAGCTGGCATACAAGCTCCGTGCCTCCATCCCCGGCAAGATCGCCGTCCCCGCGGCGCGCGTATTCGAGTATTACGACCCGGACCGGCAAGGCTTCAGCCTGACGGCCAGGCTGGAAATCGAGGATCGCTGATAGGACATGCTGTACCTTTCAGGCCGTGCTAGGCCACGACGGACAGCAGGCGGAGGACATTGTCGGCGGGGTTGAGGTCGCGGCCGTTCTGGCCGTCATCGCCGATCCGGGCGATGACGGCCAGTTGCGACCCGGAAGCGGCGGAGCTGGCGATCCGCACTTTGAGGACCACGCGCAGCTTGGCGCCGGCCGCCAGACTCCCCACATCCAGCCGATATCTGCCGCGGCCGACGTGCTGCCAGCCAGGCGTGCTGGCGGCCGGGATGATGCTCATGCCGGGCGCCAGCTGAATGACCGCGAACACGCCGCTGGCCGCGAAGCTGCCGCGATTGATCAGGATAAGCGCCAGCGTCAGTCGCTGCCCCCGCGAAACCACCGCGGGCATGCCCTGCGTCTTGATCTTGAGATTCACGGGTGTGCTTGCGACCGTCATGGATTTCGCCCCCGCAGCGGCGTGCAAACCATGCTCATCCCACAGCTCGACGGTGATCTGCCGAACGACGCCCCCTTGCGCATAGACATGCTGCAGGGCCTGGCCCGATGGCGAGCCGGCCACGAAGCCGGTGTTCTCGCCGTCGCCCCAGTTGACGCGATAGCCGGCCACCGTGTCGCTGCCGGGATCGATCACCGCACCCAGATGAAGCTGGTATGGCACGAGGCGGTTGACGCTGTCGTTTCCCGTCAACAGGATGGTGGGCGAGATGTCGGAGACGGTGACGATGAAGCTGTTCGCGCGATCGACATGAGTTCCGTCTTCATTCTCCAGGTCGACGGTGATGGCCCGCTGGCTGGGGCCGTCGGCGTAGGTGTGCGTCTTGACGCCGGTGCTCGTGTAGGTGTCGGTCGAGCCGTCGCCCCAGTGCACGATGTAGCTGGTGACCGTGTTGGCGCCCGGATCGCTCACGACGCCCAGCGTCAGACTGTAGCTGCTCCCCTCGTTGACGCTATTTGCGCCGCTGATGGTAATGGACGGTTTGACATCGTGCACGGAGTAGGTGAAGCTGGCGCCGGCGGTGCCGCCGCGGCCGTCATCCGCCGTGATGTTCACGACCACCGGCCCCAGCGGGCCATCGCTGACCGGCAAGGACCAGCTCCAGGTGTTCCCGGTCTGCGTAACGGTGCCGATGTCGGCGCTGATCGTCACGGCATCGCCGTCCGGATCGGTGAACGTGCCGGTGTTCTTGACTTCCTTGCCCTCGTCGGCGCTGACGGCCGTTTGATTGACAGTCAGCTGCGGCGCGTGATTCTGCGTGCAGCCCGGCAGCCGTGAGCCGTCAACCGAGCCGGCGAAACTCGGAAACAGCGCGTTGAGGGCATTCAGCGCAGCGGTGTCGATGCCGGCATCCCGCGGCAACGTCGAGAACGTGAAGCGGAGGGACGGTCCGGACGGACCGGCGCCGTCCGGATCATGCGGGTCGTAAAGGAACTGCGCTGCGGTATTGAGCAAGTTCATGCCCAGAATGCCGTCAAAGCTCGGATCGACATCTAGAACGAAAATCGGGACATTGGTGAACACCAGGGTGCCGTCGAGCACGCCGTCGTTGTCATCGTCGCGCGGCAGGACAAGCTGATCGATGGTGAAGCCGGGCACGGAAGTCGAGCCGCCGGCCCCCTGAATGTCAATCGTGGTTTCAGGATTGTTGAGGTCGATGCCCAGCGCCTGGGCCATCGCGGTCGAAAGGATGGTCAACTGGGCGCCGGTATCGAAGAGGAATATCTGATCATGAACCTCGGCCGTGACGCCATCCGTCGTGAGCGATGCCTGGATGCCTTGGACCACGGGATTGTACGACTCGGTGATGGTGCTGCCGGGGTCGAGATGATTGTCGATGCCGATGAAATGAACGGGCCCGCGCACCGGCTCGGTGGTGTCGGCCCCCTGCGCGAGCAGGGTGCCCGGAGCCACGAAGAAGAGATCCGGCATGGGCAAGATCAGTCCCTGGTATTCGGCTATCTCGGGAAACAGGGCCCCGAAGTCAATCTGGTAGCCCTGCATGTCGATGAGCACGGCCACACCGCCGGAGTCTGCGCCGCCGAGTCCGCCATTGAGGATGGGCGTACCGACGATGGCCGGCAGGTTCGGGCTGCCCGTGGCGGTCCCCACCATGGCCTGCACGTTGGCCACGGCGGCCGCGGCCGACAGATCGATGCCGCCGAATCCGTCCAGCAGCGCCGCCAGGTCGATCGCGTGCATGCCGTCGGCGAGAATGGTGCCTGGCTGGGAGACCAGTCCCGTCAGGCTGCCCCCGACGCCCTCGGCCGTGACCGTCGCTCCGGGAATCGTTGGAATCGCTTGCCCAACCAGATCGAAGAACAACTGATCCGCATAACCGTAGGTGATGGGCGACGCGCCGGTGTCGAAGATGCCGAAGGTGACGCGGTCGCCGAGGCCGTCGTTGTTGCGGTAAACCTGCACGACCGCGAACTGATCGCCGAACAGGTCCAGCACCGGTTCGAGAGGCACTTCCAGCGTAGCGGGCGTCAGCCGATCTTCGAGCCGCTCAAACTCGGGGCGAAAAAAGTGGATGGTTCGCCGCACCTGCGGCCGCCGCGGTGTGGCGCGGCCTGTCGCGCTGTTCATGCCGAATCCCTGAGGCGAAAGTCACGCTGTGGGAGGAATGGATGGGGGATTCTAACGCGCTGCGCCGGCGCATCGCAAACAAAAAATCGTCGAGAACTGAAGACATTGCGTAAGTCGCCGCCCACTGGGAATTGCCACATCGTCACTCGGTAACGATGACCTTTGGCCGGCGCAGGACGAACTCCGGTTGCTGGCTGGCGTAGCCGGGTTCTTTTTGCTCGGCGATGCGCAGAGCGTCCATGCCGTCGACGCGGCGGCTGCCGACGCGCTCGTGCAGGGCCGGCTGGTAGGGCGTGCTGACGACGGCGTCGTAGCGGTGCACGCCGTGGCGCAGCAGGGCAGCCTGAACCATGCGGTGATGCACCTCGATGGCGTCCATCCAGCGGGCGACGGTGTCGTCGTCGCCTGACATGGCCGGGCGAGCGGCCACGATGCGATCCAGGTCCAGCGCGATGTCGAGCAGCTCGTTGAGAAAGACCAGGCTCAGCCGCTTGTCGCCGTGCACCTCCTGGCGGAGTTGCTGATACGCTTTCTGCGTCTCGCCGACAAAGGAGTTGAAGCTGCTTTGCAGCGAGTCGCGGGCACGCGCCAGGCTTTGCTCAAAGAGCTTGTGCTGCCGTTCGTTCCGCTCGCGCAGAGCGATGAACGACTCGAACAGGCGATACACCGACGACATGCCCAGCGTGTGCGAGTCGGCTTCCGGAGCGGCCATCAAGCTGCGAGGCAATTCATCATTCATCGGGACTGATTCCTTGGCATGTGATCGCGCATACATTGCAAGCTAGCATCGCACATCGCGAGAGCTTCGACAAGCAAAAAACCCCTTCAGGTGTGGGTTCACGTCGCATGTTTGGGGAAGGCGAGCTTATTGTGTCGCTGCACGGCTCGGCAGGAGCCTCGCCCTCCCTTGGTGCCCTTGGTGCGGGGTGGCCGCGGCGAGCCGAAAGCCTGGCAAGCTGGGTCGACTTTGCCGGCTGTAACGGTCCCGGGCAAAAAGCATGGAATGCCGGCTGGGAAGGAGGCCATTTTGTTTACGCTTTTGACGACCCTTTGGCCGATGACAGTTGTGCTGGTTGCGGCGCTCCTTCAGGGAACAAGGCCGCAGCGATTCAGTCTCTACCTGTCAAAGGAGTCGCGATGAAACGGTTAGCGAAAGTGCTGTTGGCCACGCTCGGCCTCCTGGTGGCCACGGAGGGAGCGCGGGCCAGCTGGGCCGCACTGCACTATGGCGGCTACCAGCCCTGGTGGAACATCTTTGCCAAGAAGAACAAGTGCCTCACCTGCGAGGAAGAGCGCTTGCAGCGCTTCTGGCACGACTACTACGATGCCCTGCGGCGTTATTACGGCCTGCTCGACCACATCGACTGGGTGGCCTACTACAAGAACCACGGCTACCAGATCAACGCCAACTGCTACGGCCCGGGCGGCGGCTGCCAGCGTATCCAGTTCGCCCCGGTGTTCGTCAGCCCGAGCATGCAGTGGGCGGTTCCGAACAGCTGCCTGAACGGTCCGCCGTGCGGACCTCCGGGCATGCCGGCAGGCTTCCCTCACTAGACTCAGTTCCGGTCGCGGCGCGACCAGCCGAATGCGACCAGCCGAAGGCAAGCGGCCGAGGCCCGGTTTCCAGCGGAGACCGGGCCTTTTCGTTTGTTCAGGGTTCGCACTGGCGCGGGCTCTTGCGAACGCGAAACGCAGCACTGGTTTTGCTCACCTTGCCGGCGCCATTTGCCGCAGAGACTGGCGGATGGTTTCGGCGGTCCGTTCGGCCTGGGCGGCGGACACGTCGAGATGGGCGACGGCGCGCATGACGTGCTTGCCGGCCGGGTGGATGCGGATGCCGCGCTGCTTGAGCGTGGCGGCCACGTCTTGCGACGTCCCCAGTTCCGGATCGACCTCGAACCAGACGAGATTGGTTTCCACCTCGGGTGGAGTCAGCCGCAGGCCCGGCGTGTCGGCGATGCCCTGGGCGATGACGCGGGCGTTGGCGTGGTCGTCGGCCATGCGTTCGATGTGGTTGTCCAGCGCGTAGAGGGCGGCGGCGGCGAGAATGCCGACTTGCCGCATGCCGCCGCCGAAGAGCTTGCGAATGCGGCGTGCGCGGGCCATGAACTCCTTCGGCCCAGCCAGCGCCGAGCCGACCGGCGCCCCCAGCCCCTTGCTGAAGCAGACCGAGACGCTATCGAAGTGGCGAGCCCACTCGCTGGCCGGGACGCCGCTGGCCACGACGGCATTCCACAGGCGAGCGCCGTCCAGGTGCATTGCCAGGCCGTTCTGCCTGGCCCAGGAACTGATGGCCTCGATCTTCTCCATCGGATAGATGCGGCCGCCGCCGCGATTGTGCGTGTTCTCCAGGCAGACCAGCCGGGTGCGCACGAGGTGCTCGTTGCAGGGGCGAATCTTGTCGTCGAGCTGGCTCAGGTCAATGATGCCGTAATCGCCTTCGAGTGTCCGGCAGGTCACGCCGCTGAGCACGGCGGCGCCGCCTTGCTCATACTGGTAGATGTGGCAGGTCGCCTCGCAGAGCAACTCGTCCCCAGGCTGGGTGTGGGCACGCACGCAGATCTGGTTCGACATGGTGCCCGACGGCACGAACATGGCCGCTTCCTTGCCGAGCAAGGCCGCAACGCGCTCTTGCAAGCGATTGACGGTCGGGTCTTCGTTGAAGACGTCGTCGCCGACCTCGGCTGCCGCCATCGCCGCCCGCATGCCGGGAGTCGGGCGAGTTAACGTGTCGCTGCGTAGATCGATCATTTCGTTCATGGTTCAGTGTTCAGTGTTCAGTTTTCAGTTTTCAGTTTTCAGTGTTCAGTGTTCAGTGAACACTCATTTCTGCTTGTTTTCGAGATACCAGCGGTTGTGGATCTTGCGCATGTAGACTTGCCGGTCGGCGACGTTCTTGAGGCTGGCGGAGGCGCTCTTGTCGTCGGTCTTCCACTTGCCTTCCTTGGCGAAGAGCTTCAGTTCCTTGACCAGCAGCGGGTCTTCCAGGAAGTGGTCCCTGGTTTCCTGTACCAGGCGAGAGAAGGCGCGAAAGGCACGGGTCTCGTCGCTGCCGGTCTGGGTCTTGACGTATTCCTTGATGCGGCCATCGACGAAGCCCGGGTCGGCAAGGTGGGCCACCAGATAGTCGATCTTTTTGTTCTCGATGGCCAAGATGACGGACTTGAGCGCATCCTCCGGCGTTTTCTGCGAGTAGCGGCTCTCGTTGACGTCGAAGCTAAAGCGCTTGGCATTCGGGTCGGCCCCCTCTTGCCCCGCCGCGACTGCCGCCACCGCCAGCACGCCAAGGATCATTGCGGTCCGCATCACCTGTCCCTCGTCAGGCTCGTTTGCTACGCTTCCCTCATGATCTTGATTCGGCGCTGGCAAGGCAAGGAGTCGGCTTTCATCCTTTCATCGTCGCCCCAGACGAGCGTGTAGGAAACTCGCTTGGCGGTTTCGCTTGCGACATCGCGCGCGAAACCGCCAAGCGACGTTCAGTCACGCCTGTCTGCGGCAGAGTAAACCGGTTACGTCAGTTCCGTCTGTCCCGGCACGGCGACGGCGGGGACGGGCAGGTTCATGTCGAATGCGAGCCGTTCGGGCATCAGATTTTGCCGCGAGTTGAGGGCCTGCTCCCAGGTGACGGCGCGGCCGGTGTAGGCAGTCATGCGGCCCATGATGGCCGTCAGCGTGCTCTCGGCGACGTTCTTGAGGTCGTTGATCGGCCGGTTCTCGCGGATGCTGTTGATGAGCGCCACGTGCTCGGCCTGGTAAGGGTCGTTGTCTTGCCGGCCCGGGAAGTTCCAGGCACGCTGGCCGGTGATCCGGTAGTTGCGCGAGGTCCAGGTGCCGGCCGTGCCGGTGATCGCCTCCGAGACGTTGTTCTCGCAGCCGTTAATCTGCCGGCACATGCTCATCACGTGCAAGCCGTTGGGATACTCGTACTCGATGGCGAAGTGGTCGAAGATGTGGCCGAACTGCGCGGCCGTGCGAACCTGCCGGCCGCCCATGCCGACGGCGCGGAGCGGATGGCGGTTGCCAGTCGCCCAGTTGACCACGTCCAGGTTGTGGATGTGCTGCTCGACAATGTGGTCGCCGGACAGCCAGGTGAAATACAGCCAGTTGCGAAGCTGCCATTCGAGGTCGCCCATGTTCTCGCCGCGGTCGCGATGCCAGAGTCCGCCCTGGTTCCAGTAGACGCGCGCCGAGGTCAGCGTGCCGATGTCGCCGCCATGGATGCGCTCCATCGATTGGCGATAGCCGGTCTGGTAGCGGCGCTGCGTGCCGGCGACGACGGACAGGCGGTTGCGATTGGCCTGCTCGAAGGCCGCCAGGCAGGCGCGGACGCCGGGGCCGTCGACGGCGACGGGCTTCTCGGTGAAGATGTGCTTGCGGGCCGCCACAGCCGCCTGGATGTGCGTCGGCCGGAAGCCGGGAGGCGTCGCCAGGATCACCAGGTCGCAACTGTTGATGACGTTGCGGTAGGCATCGATGCCGACGAATTTGCGCTCGTCGGGAACATCGATGCTGTCGCGGATGGGCTGGTCGTTGCGCAGGGTGTTGAACGAACTGTTGAGGCGGTCGCGGAAGGCGTCGCCCATGGCGACGAGACGCACATTGGCGCCGCCGCGGAGGCATTGCGAGGCGGCCCCGGTGCCGCGGCCGCCGCAGCCGACCAGGCCGACGCGGATGACATCGTTGCCCTGGGCGTGGACGTTGCCAAGCATGGTCAGATTGGCGGCCATCGCCGCCGTGCCGGCCACGGCGGTCCCCTTCAAGAAATCGCGCCGCGATGCTGACTTGTTTTCTGGTCGCTTGGTCATGTCGGTCTCTCCCGTAATGAGGTTGCTGGCGTTTAGTGCATGGATTGCGTAGGCTCTATTTCACAGGGGCGCTGCGTGGCCGGGAAAGGCCAATGCCGCCGGAAATCGCCAGGTGGAACGGTCGGGCCCGTTACTACCGATTGATCTTTCCCAGAGTGAAGCTGCTGCTGTGATTCTAGGCTGTGCCTTGCCGAAAGGCACGGTAGTCTCGATAGCGGCTCAATCAGGGATGCTGAAGAGGTCCGGCTCTTCCTTCGGGTTGAGCATCACGTCGTAGGTTTCGCTGATGTTGGCGCGTTCGCCTGTCTTGGTCTTGCCGGTCAGGACGCGCTTGAGCGGCAGCAGGGTGTCGGTGGTCAGCCACAGTTCGACGTCGATGATCTCGACCTCTCCCTTCATCTTGAGCTTGTACTTCACGACCTGGGCCTCGTGCTTGCCGACCTTTTCCTTGTTGCCGAGCGCGAAATCGGCGACCTTGAAGCGCTCGGCAATGCCCTCTGCCTTCTTGCCGCCGGGGGCGGTCGCCATCGTGCTCAGCATGACACCGGCCCGGTGGATGCCGGTGGCGAGCGAGGCGTTGAATTCCTTGGGTGTATCCTTGAGCTGAGCCTTGCCTGCGAACGAGCCCTCCAGCTTCATCTTCTCGCCGTTCGAGACGACCAGCAGGCTGACTTCCT
>VGYC01000083.1 GCA_016873095.1 Planctomycetota bacterium
GGACTTCAGGCGGCAGCGATGCCAACACTTCTGCCGATACTGTCGGTGGAGCATCCATGCCAACCGCAACAGTACCCGAAACCACGATTCCGAGCTATATCGACCCGTGACCGGTTACGCAGATGGGAGATCGGGCACATCACTCATAAACTCCAGTATGGACGCCCGGCGCTAGCTGGGCAAGATCGGTTGCGCACGCAGGGCAGGATCTCCGAACGGCCCGTTGCTTTCAGGAGAAGGCTTGTCGTTGCGACCGCGCCAATCCGCACAACCGGATACACATTTTCTTGCAACTAGACCCTGGCTTACCGGCGTGCTTCGCTGGTAGAATCGACGGCATGACAGAGGTCGCAACACCCAACCTGGCGACAGCGGCTGTCCCCGAACGCGATGCGCACGAGTGGGCCGAGGCGCTGTTTGATGGCATCGACGATGCCATCTTCGTACACGATCGCGACGGTAACATTCTGGAGGTGAACCCGGCGGCCTGCCGACGGCTTGGCTACACGCGTGAGGAACTGTTGCGGCTGAACACGCGAGACATCGACGATCCGGAGCTGGCGGCCGGTTTCGAGGAGCGCCTGCGAACCCAATTGGCCAGCGGCAACCTGCGCTGCGAAGGCAGGCATCGCGCCAAGGACGGGCGGCTCATTTATGTGGACATCAACACGTCCGCAATACGCTTCCGCGGGCAGTCGGCCGTGCTGGCGGTGATTCGTGATATCACGGACCGCAAGCGCGCCGAGGGGCGCCTTCAAGCGCAATTTGCGGTCGCCCGGGTACTGGCCGAGGGCGGAAGCCTTGAAGAATGTGGGCGGAAGCTGCTGCAGGTCCTGAGTGAGGCCCTCGGGTGCGACGCGGCGTCGATCTTTGTCGTCAATCGCGACAAGAGGCTGCTCGAATGCCTGGAAACATGGCATCAAGCCGGCCTGGGCGCGCCCGAGTTTGAGACAATGACGAGGCGTATCTGTTTCCCGCAAGGGAATGGATTGCCCGGCCGTGTCTGGGCAACGAGTCAGCCGGCTGTCATCACCGACCTGGCACTTGACGCCAATTTCCCGCGCCTGGATATCGCTCTCCGTGAAGGATTGCGCAGCGCCTGCGCCTTCCCGATTCTTCTGGGTAACGAGACGGTGGGCGTCATCGAGTTCTTTCATCGCGGCCGGCAGCTGCCCGATCCCGACCTGGTGTCGCTCATGGCTTCATTTGGCAGCCAGATCGGCTTCGTTCTGGAGCGGCAGCGCATCGAAAAAGCCCTTCGCAATTCGGAAGCGCTCTATCAGTCCCTGGTTGACTGCCTGCCGCAGAATATCTTTCGCAAGGACCGAGAAGGCCGGCTTACCTTTTGCAACAAGCTCTACTGCGCCACGCTGAAACGCCCGCTGGCGGAGCTTCTTGGCAAGACCGATTTCGACCTGTTTCCCATTGAACTGGCCGCCAAGTATGTCCGCGACGATCAGAAGGTTTTGCAGTCGGGCGAAACCATCGAAACTTTCGAGCGCCACCTACTCCCTGACGGCACCAGCATTTACGTGCAGGTCGTCAAGACGCCGGTGCGTGACATCCAGGGCGACATCATTGGCACGCAAGGCATCTTCTGGGACGTGACCGAGAAGAAGCGGGCCGAGGAGATGATCGCGGACTCGGAGCGTCGCTATCGGCAGTTGACGGAGGCGACGCAGGACGCGATTGTCGTTGCCGACCAGTTCGGCATGGTATCACTTTTCAATCCTTCGGCGCAGCGGATGTTTGGTTACTCGGCTGAGGAGATCATCGGCCAGCCGGTGACGCAGCTGATGCCGGTAGAGCTGCGCGGCTTGCACGAACGGGGCCTGGCGCGCTACCTGAAAACGCGGCAGCCGCGGGTAATCGGCCACATCGTAGAAATGCATGGTCGGCGCAAGGACGGCAGCGAATTCCCACTGGAACTGGCGCTGAGTGCCATCAGCCTGGGCCCGCCTGGGCCCGATGGTCGCGAGCCGGTGCAATTCCTGGGTGCCATGCGCGATCTCACGGAGCGCAACCGCATCCGTTCGATGCTGATTCAAAACGAGCGATTGGCGTCAATTGGCTTGCTATCCGCCGGCGTGGCGCACGAGATCAACAATCCTCTGGCATTTGTCGCCAACAATCTCGTCGTCCTGGAACGAGATACGAAGGGACTCATGGAGTTGCTGAATCACTACGTGAGTCACTGGTCGATCCTGGCCGGCGTGAACGACGAGGTTGCTGCTCGCGCCGAAAGCCTGGCTCTGGAAGTGGACCTCGAGTATGTCAGGGAGAATCTGCCAAGGCTCATCAAGCGCACTCGCGATGGGGTCGATCGCGTGAGCCGTATCGTGCAGAGTTTGCGGGGTCTGGCTCGAACCGACGCCCCCAAGCGTCAGGACACGCACATACCCGATCTCGTCGAGAATAGCCTGGAAATGCTGCGCGGCCGATTGCGGCGCTCCAACATCGAAGTCTTGCAGGAGCATGATGCGCTTCCGCGCGCTCCATGCGTCAGCTCGCAGATCGGCCAGGTGCTCCTCAATCTCCTGGTGAACGCCGTACAAGCCGTCGAGACTGTCCGCCCGCACGGCGGCCGCATTGTGGTGCGCACTTGCCGTCTTACCGACGAGATGCTGATCGAGGTTGAGGATAACGGCTGCGGAATCGAGCCGGTCCACTTGCCGCGCTTGTTCGATCCCTTTTTCACGACCAAGGATGTCGGCGAGGGGACCGGACTCGGGCTGTCCATCAGCCATAACATCGTCACCGGTCATGGCGGCCGGCTCGAAGTCCGGAGCAAGCCTGGCGAGGGGAGCGCCTTCCGCATGTATCTTCCTCTCAATCACACTTCGTGAGGATTACGATGACCGCGCCTGCCATGCATACTCTCCTGGTTGTGGACGATGAGCCAAACGTGTGCGACTCGGTGCATGATCTGCTTCGCCGTGAGTTTCGTGTCCTGCGCGCCAGGAGCGCGGCAGAGGGCATCAAGCACATGGAGGAGAACGAGGTGCAGATAATCATGACCGACCAGCGCATGCCGCAGATCACCGGCGTGGAGTTTCTCCGGCGCATCCGGGTCGGCCACCCGCAAGCCGTGCGTATGCTGTTCACAGGTTACGCCGATCTGGAATCGATCATTGCTGCCATCAACCAGGGTCACATCTACAAATTCCTCAAGAAGCCCTGGCAGCCCGAGGAACTGGAAGCCGCCGTCCGCGAAGCCGCCGCCGAATACGATCGCATCGTTCACCAGCATCAAGAGATGACCCTCTTGCGAGAAGAAGTGAAGCTGCTGCGCGAACGCCTGACGACGCTGGAGAAGGAAGTCGAAGGCTTGCGCGCCGCGCAGTAGGAGCACTTGCAGCCCGCCGATCCTCTCGAACACGGATTTCTTTGACCACTCCTGGTTCATCCGACGGCCTGCGAGTCCGTCCTGCCGACGTGGAGCGGTTGTGCCGAAAAGGCCAGGGGCAGCGAGGGAAGGGTTTGGGAAAAGCGCGCCGGTCAGGTGGGTCGGGTTGCAATTGACACTTGCCGCCTATCCTTCATTTATCCAGAATTACCTTGTAAGATGTAGGTAGGAGAGAGGCGTAATTCAGAGAAACTTTGGGATCTTTGACGACCTGCCGGCTTGATTCTCACCCCGCGCCTGAACTGGAAGGGTGGGGCTCTCCCGAACCGCCTACCGGAAGCGTCCAGCGAGAAAGCAATGGACTTGGCCCGAATCCTGAAGGTTGAGAGCGTGTCGCGGTTGCAACCGACGCCGCCGCGCATGGTGCAGGCATCTCAAGCAGTCGGCGACGCTGTGGCTCTCATGCGCCAGCAGGAAGTGGGCTGTGTGCTGGTCTGCCAGGAAAACACGGTTGTTGGCATCTTCACAGAGCGTGACTTGCTGCGGCGGATCCTTGCTCTGGGAAAGCCCTTGACCCTGCCGATCGTGCACTGTATGACGCCGCGTCCGGTGGCAGTTCATCCCAAGGATTCTATCGGCAGTGCCGTTCGTTTGATGGAAGAAGGGGGATACCGTCACCTGCCGGTGATGGATGGGGGTAAGCCCGTTGGCATCCTTTCAGTCAAGCGCATCGTGCATTACCTGGCCGAGCACTTTCCGAGCACGGTGTACAACTTGCCCCCCGACCCCAGCGCGGTGCAACACGAGCGCGAAGGAGCCTGAATCACGGCCAGCTGCGACGCGAAGTCATTGGGCGCGGCGCCGCGCGGAACAACATTATTGAGGGATACATGACCGCATCGACGACACTGGAGCGCAAGCCGGTCCGCCACGACCTAGAGGAGTTGGACAGCGTCACCATACGCTTCGCGGGCGACTCGGGCGACGGTATGCAGCTGGCGGGAACGCAGTTCACCAACGCGTCGGCCATACTGGGCAACGACATCAGTACCTTGCCCGACTTCCCGGCGGAAATCCGCGCGCCGGCCGGCACTCTCGCCGGCGTTTCCGGTTTCCAGGTGCACTTCAGCAAATACGACATCCACACGCCCGGCGACAATCTGAACTCGCTGGTGGCCATGAATCCGGCGGCCCTCAAGACAAACTTGAAGGATCTCGAATCGGGCGGCATCTTGATCGTCAACTCCGACGCCTTCACGACCGCCGACTTGCACAAGGCCGGCTACAAGAGCAACCCGCTGGAAGACGGCACCCTGAAGGGATACCGCATCTTCCGCGTGCCGATCAACAAGCTCAATCGCGAGGCCGTTGCCGAGGTCAAGCTCAGTCCGCGCGAGGCGGATCGTTGCAAGAATTTCTTCGCCCTGGGCCTGGTCTACTGGATGTACGAGCGGCCGATGGAGCCGACGCTCCGCTGGATTCGCGAGAAGTTCGCCAAGAATCCGGCCGTGCTCGAAGCCAACACGCGCACTCTGAAGGCCGGCTACAACTACGGCGAAACCACCGAGACCATGCCGGTTCACTACAAGGTGGCCAAGGCACAGATCAAGCCGGGCCGCTACCGCAAGATCACCGGCAATGAGGCGCTGGCGATGGCCCTGGTCGCCGCCACGGAGGTTGCCAACATCCCGCTGGTGTACGCCAGCTATCCGATCACGCCCGCCAGCGACGTGCTTCATCATCTTTCGGACCTGAAGCGCTTCGGCGTGCGTACCATGCAGGCGGAGGACGAGATCGCGGCCAGCGGCATGGCGATCGGCGCGGCCTTCGGTGGGGCGATGGGCGTGACCGCCACCAGCGGCCCGGGCATCTGCCTCAAGTCCGAAGCGATTGGCCTCGCCGTCATGACTGAGCTGCCGTGCCTGATCATCAACGTTCAGCGCGGCGGTCCGAGCACGGGCCTGCCGACCAAGACGGAGCAGGCCGATCTCCTGCAGGCCATGTACGGCCGTAACGGCGAGTGCCCGCTGGCCATCGTGGCGCCATGTTCGCCAAGCGATTGCTTCACCATGACCTTCGAGGCCATTCGGCTCGCCATCGCCTACATGACGCCGGTGATCCTGCTGTCGGATGGCTACCTGGCCAACGGCGCGGAACCCTGGCTGATCCCGAATCCCGCCGGCTTGCCCAAGATCAGCGTGCGCCATCCGATCTCGTTAACCGGCAACGGCACGGCGGACAGCAATGGCGAGGACAGCAAGGCCGAGAACGGGAAAGGCGAGAACGGCACGGGCGAGAATGGTAAGATCGCGACTGGATTCTATCCTTACAAGCGTGACGAACGCCTCGTTCGCGAATGGGCCATCCCTGGCACGCCTGGTCTCGAACATCGCATCGGCGGCCTGGAGAAGGAAGACGTGACCGGCAATGTCAGCTACGATCCCGCCAATCACGAGCACATGATCCACACCCGCGCCCAGAAGATCGCTAACATCGCCAAGGACATTCCGCCGCTCGAAATCAAGGGTGCAGCCGACGCGGAATTGCTCGTCGTCGGCTGGGGCGGTACCTACGGAGCGATCACCACCGCCGTCGATCGCGCCCAGCGCAAGGGATTCAAGGTTGCCAGCGCGCATCTGCGTTACCTGAACCCGATGCCGCAGAACACCGGCGAGGTCCTGAAGCGCTTCAAGAAAATCCTGGTCCCGGAACTGAACGCCGGCCAGCTTCGTCTATTGCTGCGAGGCATGTTCCTGGTCGATGCCGTGGGTCTGAACAAGGTCCAGGGCCGACCCTTCCTGGTAAGCGAGATCGAAACCAAGATTGCCGAGATGCTAGGATAGTAGATGGCACAATCCGAGTGCGGAACATGGCACATGGATGTGCTGATTATAACTGAGACTGGAGAAGAACCATAATGTCCGCTGCGACCGCGACTGCAACCACGACCCCCTTGCCCACGCTCACCCCGAAGGATCTGGCCTCCGATCAGGAGGTGCGCTGGTGCCCAGGGTGCGGAGATTACTCCATCCTGGCACAGATGAAGAAAGCGCTTGCCACGCTGGGTATTGCGCGCGAGAAGATGGTGTTCATCTCGGGCATCGGCTGCTCCAGCCGGTTTCCGTACTACATGAACACCTATGGCTTCCACACGATCCACGGTCGGGCGCCGACGCTGGCCACCGGACTCAAGGTCGCCAATCCGGAACTGAGCATCTGGGTCATCACCGGGGACGGCGACGGCCTGTCCATTGGCGGCAACCACCTGATCCATGCCATTCGCCGCAACGTCGATCTCAAGATCCTGCTGTTCAACAACGAGATCTACGGTCTCACCAAGGGGCAATACTCGCCCACGTCGCGCGTCGGCACGCGGACCAAGTCGAGCCCGCAAGGATCCATCGACAATCCGTTGCGGCCACTGTCGCTGGCCATCGGCGCCGAGGCCACCTTCGTGGCCCGCACCATCGACGTGGACATCAACCATCTGACCGAGACGCTTCGCCGCGCCTCCGCCCACAAGGGCACCGCCTTCATCGAAGTCTACCAGAACTGCAAGATCTTCAACGACGGTGTCTTCGAGTACGCTACCGACAAGGGCGTCAAGGCCGACAATCTGCTCTTCCTCGAACACGGCAAGCCGCTGATCTTCGGCAAGGACCGCAACAAGGGCGTGCGCCTGCACGGCCTGGATCCGGAAGTGGTCTCGCTGGGCAGCGGCATCACCGTGGACGACTTGCTGATCCACGACGAGAAGGCCGAGGAACCGAGCCTGGCCTACCTGTTGAGTCGCATGGTCCACCCCCGCTTCCCGGAATGTGTCGGCGTGTTCCGCGCCGTGCAACGACCGACCTACGAGGACCTGCTCAACAAGCAGATCGAAGACATCCGCCGCAACCGCGGCGCTGGCAAGCTTGAAGACCTATTTGCCAGTGACGATGTCTGGGTCGTGGAATAAAACGTCTAGGGGAGTCGTCAGGCGACCAAGGCTCGCTCGTACGGCGCTGGACGGGTTTGCAGGTTTGTCCGTTATTGTTCGCGGACCAACTCGGACGCTGATCTTCAGTCTGTCACCTCTCCACTAGACGGACCATGCTATGATTTGCCCGACGTGCGGCTGGGACAACCTGCCCGGTAGTGAGGAATGCGGCCATTGCCAGCAAGATCTCACGCCACTGGACCGGCCGTTGCCCCAGGACCGGGTCGAGCGCAGCCTGATGGAAGATCCTGTATCCGCTCTTGGCCCCAAGCCGCCCGTCACCATCGCAGCCGACACCACGGTTGCCGAGGCCGTGCAGACGATGCTGGCTCGTCATATCGGCGCCCTGCTGGTCGTGGACTCCTGCGGCGGCTTGCTGGGCATCTTCAGCGAACGCGACCTGCTCACCAAGGTGGCCGGCTTGCACGAAGACCTGGCCGGTTTGACCGTCGGTGACTTCATGACGCGCGCTCCCGACTCGGTGGCCGACGACGACACGCTGGCATTCGCCTTGCACAAGATGGATGGCGGCGGTTATCGTCATCTGCCGGTGCTCAGCAACGGCCAACCCTCCGGCGTCATCTCGGTCCGCGACCTCTTGCAGCACATCACGCGACTATGTCAGGAGTGAATGTTCGCCCGAAGCCGGCGCCCATTTATAAGTTCCTGAGCAGTGGATGGGCCGGATTTCGGGAGGGCGAGGCTCCTGCCGAGCCGTGAGCCCGCTTGGTTATTGTCGGTCCACGGCTCGGCAGGAGCCTCGCCCTCCCACCGCCGACCGCTGCTCCGGGATTTATTAAAGCGGGGTCTGGGATGGGGCGACGCGGCGAAACTTCACCGCCACAATGCGCCATTCGCCTTCCGGATTGGATGGCAATTCCACCAGATCTTCATCGGACCGGTAGCGGCGTTCCGCGCCCTCGACGAGCCATTCGCCTTCAGCGGTAAACGGCCTGCCTTCAGGACCCATGAACTGCAACGAGAAGCCGATGTGGAAGCGCAGCTTGCCGTCAACAATCTTCCATTGGCCGAAGTGTTCTTCCTGGGTGATGGTGCCGCGCTTGTATTGAATTTTCGAGGTCCCGGAGAGCATGCCAAGCACTTGATCACGCAGGCCTTGCCACGTTGCATGGCCAGCAGCAAGTTTCTCCCAGTCGGAGTCGTCGCGGTACTTGGCCGATGGACCGTCCTGACTGCCTTCCGCCAGGACCGACTGCACGGTGGTCGTCGCGCCCATCCAGGCCTTCTTGAGTCCCACTGCCATGGGCGTCAACGTCACCTGCGTGGTCGGTGGAAACACGACGAGCCACTTTCGCTGACTGCCCGGGATCTCGGCACTTTGCGTCGTGATGCGCAAGTCAAAAACCGCCTGACTGGTGGTCACCCGATAGCGGCGCTGCACCTTGTAACCGTGATTCTCATAGGACCATTGCTGGCTTCCCAGCGCCTCAACATGGGCATTCGTGCCGCTGTGAGCGATTGCCCGTGTCAGGAAGTGATGGCGAAACTGACTGAAGAAGCCGAGGGAACTGTTCTTGCCTGGACGATCGAAGAGCTTGGCCAGATCCTTGACATTCGCCGGCCTCTCGGAAGGCTTCAAGGTCAAGACGAAAGCCTGATCGATCTGCTCGGGATTGTCCTTGGCGTCTTGAAGGCGCGGGAAAAAGCCGGAGTCCGGGCCCTGCACGCGCAGGAAGGAGTCGGCCTGCTGAGTGATGGCCAGCCCCGTGCAGAACGAGAATGCGAAGTAACCCAGCGCCGTGAGCAACGCCAGCCACAGCCCCCAGCGGGCAGGCTTGAGACCGGCGAGAGTTCCCTCCGAGGCGCGAATGCGCTGCAGAGCGACAAAGCACAGCACAACGGCCACGATCGGAATCCCCAGCATCCATTCCGGCAGGAAGAACGGCACGCCCGGAATCAGCCCGACGCCGCTGGTGATTGCCACCAGAAGCGCAAACAGGCAGGCCAGCGTCAGCCCGGCGATGGCCAGGCCCGAGACGGGGCGATAAGCTTGCGGCGCTTGGGGTGTCGTGGCCAGGGGTTGCTGCGGAACCGTTTCGCGATCAGTCTGCGCCATGTCGCTGCTCGCTCGACTCGTCGTGTCGTCGTGTCGTCGTGTCGTCGTGTCGTCGTGATCGAAAACCCTAGTCGTCGCCGCCGCCGCTGGAGTCCGAGATGTCGGTAAGCATGGCACGACGTGCCGCATCGCCGGCGCTGGTGCCGCGTGCCTTCACCTGTCCCGACGTGTCCAGGTAGATCTTGTCTTGCAGGATTTCCTGGATGACGATGGCCATCTTGTCCCCGCCGCGGACCTCAACCAACGGCCGGGCGCCCGTGTTCAGGGCGACCATCCGTTTCTGAATCAGGGTCGAGAGCTTGAAGCGCCCGCCCACCTTGTTTACGATGCCTTCTTCTTTTAGTTCGTCGTGCATGGATCCCCCTGCCACTTTTTTGCCCCGCGGCGACGCGAGTTTCGCCCGGGTCCTGTCAGTTTAATTGAAAAGCTGCTTCTGGACAATGGAGCGCACCTCGGCGACGGCGCGATCGAGGTTGTCGTTTATCACCTGATACGAGTATTCGCCGGCGCGGGCCAACTCGTCGCGGGCGCCTTGCAAGCGACGCTGGATGGCCTCGTCCGACTCGGTCCGCCGGGCACGTAGCCTTTGTTCATACGTTTCCAGCGATGAGGTGCGCAGGAAAATGGACACCAAGTCCGGGCAATGCCGCCGCACCTGCTCCCAGCCTTTCACGTCGATCTCCAGCAACACTCCGGTGCCCTGATCGCGGTAAGGCTCGACCTCGGCTCTCGGCGTGCCATAGCGATTGCCGAAGACTTCCGCCCATTCAAGGAACTCGCCCCGCTCCACAGCGTCCTGAAAGCGCTCCCTGGACCAGAAGTGATACTGCACGCCCTCCTTCTCTCCGGGCCGCGGCGAACGCGTGGTCGCCGAAACCGACAAACGCAACGGCAACGACCGGTCGGCCAGCAACTGGTCGATCACCGTCGATTTGCCGCTGCCGCTCGGTCCCGACAGCACGATCAGCGGGCCCTTCACAAGCATGTCCTCGTTCACTCGACATTCTGCACGAGTTCGCGAATCTTCTCAAGCGTGCCCTTGATCTCGACGACTTGCCTGGAAATGTCCACGTCGGCCGCCTTCGAGCCGATGGTGTTGGCCTCGCGAAACATCTCTTGCGTGAGAAAGTCCAGCTTCTTGCCGGCGCTGTCCGGTTCGTTCATGAAATCCTGAAACTGGCCCAGGTGGCTGGCCAGCCGGACCACTTCCTCGGCGATGTCGCTGCGCTCGGCGTAGATGGAGACTTCCTTGATGATGTCGCTCTGGTCAATGCGCACGTCGAGGTCTGTCAGCAAGGTGCGGACCCGTTCGAGCAGGCGATCACGAAACGAACTGGCCACCAGCGGAATGCGCTGGCGAATGCGCTCCAGATGCCCGGCGATGACGTCGCGGTGGGAGAGCAACTCGCGGGCCATGGCGCGGCCCTCTTCCTGTCGCATGACTTGCAGCTGCGCCAGAGCCTTCTCGAGGACGGCCTCGATCAGCGGCCAATCATCGTGCAAGGCGTAGGCCATGCTACCTGCTTCGGGAACGACGCCCGGCAAGTCGAGGATGGCGCCCAGCCAGGCGGCTGGCTGTTCGCCGAGCCCCAATTCATGGGCCACGCCGCGGATTTGCCCCAGGTAGCTGCGCAGCGCCACGGGGTTGATACGAAAATCTTGCGGACTCGATTGCTTGTCGCAGCGCAAATGTACCTGGACCGTACCGCGGCGCACGGTGCGCCGCACAACTTTCTCGACCTCGGCCTCGAGCAGGTGATAAGGATCGGCCGCCCGCAACGACACCTTCAGGTGCCGGTTGTTCACGGCTCGCAATTCGATCGCCAGGGAGAGGTCGTCGCGGCGCTGGCTGGCCTCGCCGTAACCCGTCATGCTCAGCAGCACGCTACCGCCCCCGATCGAGGATGCCCTGCGCCTGGATTTGCCCGGCAGTGCTCTGGATGGCCCGCACCTGAATCATCGTCAGCGCCAGCCAGATCAGGGCCACATAGATCGTCAAGCGCGTGAAGGCATCGCCGGCCCTGGAGCCGAAGGGGCTGGAGCCGCCGGCGCCGCCCAGCGCACCCGCCAATCCGCCCCCCTTGCCGCGCTGGATCAGGACCAGGAAGATCAGGAACAACCCCGTCAACAGAATGAAGATGTTCAGCGGCCCAGGCAGCCATGACCACATGATTCAGTCCCCTTCGCGCAAACAACCTTGCCGGCGAGCTTTAGGGCAAAACAGCATTATAGGAAATCTGTCCGTGCGGGAAAAGACGACTTCCCATGTTTAGATTGGGACAAGCGGACGGCGAATCTCGCTGCGCCAGGGTGCCATGCTTTCGCGGGCCCCTCGTGATCACAACATCCTGTCGGTTGTACCGCGAAATACCGTTTGGAAGGGAGCTGCAAGGGCCCTGGTCGCGCATGGTTCGCATGCTTTCGCGGTGTCGCCGATTGCTCCGGCCTGTTTCTTGTTGTGACCGAATGCCGAGATTCCGATCTGTCTACTCCTCAATTGCTAAGAGGCGAAATACAGGGGTTCGCCGATCTAACTTAAATGGTCCCGAATGCGGGGACGAGTTGAAAGCGCCCCAGACAGCAAGGTGAAAATGTCCGGCGGCATTTCGGCGCTGCCGCGCAATCGGGATCGTCTAGGTTAGATCGGTGAACACCTGTATTCTCACCTCTGAGCATTGAGGCAGGATCCATGCCGATGTGGAAATGGACACGCAGGATCCCGTCGCGAACTCCGGCCGGCAGCAGTGAATGTCCCCGTTTCGCTTTCTTTGTTCGACGGCACTTGCCCTCTTTTCACCTGTGCGGCGTGCGATCTCCACCGTAGTCGCACCAGTGACAAGTAATATCTTCGATATACGATTTGAACCCACAGCGCTCGTTGGCACAAGACCAGAGCGAAATCGCAGTTACCTTGCCGTCCACGATTTCCTTGATTTCGGCTTCAGTGAGCGCGATGTCCCAAACGTACGGCGAGTTGTCCGCGAGATGAACCGAGAAGTAGAATCGCCCGGAACCATCATCCATCAAGCCCCCGCACAAACATCCAATCTGAATGCAATCGTCGGTCGGGATTGTGGTGACCTCGTCTCGCCGCTCGATGCATTGATGCACCTCTTGTAAAGAGGCAACAACCTCTGGGGGCAACGCAACCTCGCGAAGAATTCTTGGCTTGGGAACGACGGGCGTCATTGTACTGTCTCCGTAGGCCGTCGATGCGGGTGCCGCCGAACGACCATGCTCACCCGCGGCGGCCGCCGGTGAGACGTTGAACCCTGAAAAACCGGCATGCGGCCGCCGTCGGGTGCAGCAACTGGTTCGCGGCTGAAGCTTCAATCATTAAAGCCCTGACCTGACACGGTCCAGCCAGTTATGGTGAGCGATCAGATTCCAACTCACGAAAACCCACAGCAGGATCGCGACGCCAAGGATCAGCACGCATTGTAGCGGCTTCTTGATCCGATTTGGAACGAAGAAAAGAACGACAGCAAGTGCCATCGCCCCGCCAACCTCGACATCAACCTGCTTTACCCATTCCAATTCGTCGGAGCTGTCAAAGCGAAACATCATTGCGAAGAATGCCCCGAGGCCAGCCCACCCGGCAATGAGGACGGCAACCACTCGCAAGGACCAGACAAGAATGACCATCGCAAGATGTTGTGGCGCGAAACGGCCAGGCTTTTCGGTGCGAGCACGAAAAGGCGGCTCGCCTTGGCGGAACTGCCCGTCGGTCGGATCGTCGGGGGCCATGAATGATTCCGTTCGACAGGGTCCGAGAACCTTGCCGCGAACGCCACCGTTCACCGGGCCGCGGCGAACGACGTTGATTTCAGAATCCGCGCGGCCCGCGGCTCCGGTGCAACGGCTGGTTCGGCCTCCTTCAATCTTCGCTCACTTGAAGGCTTTGATGTAGCGCTCAGCGCTGGCTTGATCCAGGGTGCCCAGGTACCAGGAGGGATTGTAGTTCTTCGCCTTCGAGGTTTCCGAAACTTTGGCATCGTTGTCGGTGGTGTAATGGGCCCATCCCGAATACGAGCCATCCACGCAGACCGTGATGGCGGCTGATTTGCCGGGACAGCTCTTGGCGAGCCGTTCCCGTGCGTCTTTCGTCAGCACCAACTTGACAGAATAGTGGCGGACTACCACGCCGCCCATCAGCCAGTCAAACTTTTCCAGGCGAGCCTCCACAATATCCTTAGCCGTAAGGACCATGGCTGGCTTCGCGTGCGGGTAATACCCGGGGGAATCACCACTCTCTCCTACGATCCGATCAACGGTCAGCCCTTCCACCCGAAAACGTTCCACCCAGCGGATTTCGACTTTCGGCTTTGGTGGCTCCTTCGGTTCGGCTGCGAAGCCGATCATCGCGGGACATGCAACTCCAGCGAAGATTGCCAAGATACGCAGAGCAGAGACCATAATGCAACTCCCGTAGTAGAGATCGACCGCAGCGGCCGAACGTCAAAGCTCAGCAGCCGGGGCCGCTGGCTGGACAAGATCCCTTGCATAGCCGTCATGCGGCCCCGGTCTGCTGGAGCGGCTTGTTCGGCCAGACATCTTGAACGTCGCTTTTTTCAATGCGTTGTTGCTTCATTTGATCTCAAGAAAGGCGAATAATCCTTGAGGCGAATGGCGTTAGCCGCCTGGGTGATCCGCTCGGTGGAGC
The DNA here is from genome assembly GCA_016873095.1 of Planctomycetota bacterium. Taxonomy (GTDB): domain Bacteria; phylum Planctomycetota; class Planctomycetia; order Gemmatales; family Gemmataceae; genus VGYC01. Next base: position 14,066 of record VGYC01000083.1, read on the forward strand.
GATTGATAATCCACTCCGTCATGCGACCCGGCACTATCCGCATCAACTGCTTGAGGAGCCAGCCGACGACCGACTTCCTTTCTCCTGACCTCATCAACTTTGCGGATTTGAGTCCCAGCGCCTGATTGGCTTCCACAAAGGGCCGCATCACGTTCTCGAATTCCGCAAATGCACGCGGATGAGCGCCGGACGCCGCCGCCAATTCTCCAGCGAGCACATAGGCGCCGATGAGTGCGATACTCGTGCCTTGCCCGGACATGGGCGAAGCGCAGTAGGCAGCGTCTCCCACCAAGACGACTCGGCCTTCTGACCATCGGGGCATGTCGATCTGAGCCGCCGTATCAAAATACCAATCCGACGCCGTTGGCATTATCTCCAGCAGCCGAGGAACCTCCCAGCCGATTCCCTCGTAGACCGTTCTGAGCGCTTGCTGCTGCTGAACCCTGTCTCGCAAATCAATCCGCAGCGACGGGGCCGCAAAGCCAAAACAGGCCTTGGCATTCGCATCACCGCGAGAACTCCAGATCGCAGCAATTCGACCCAGCTCGGAGTACTGAATCTCCATTCGGTCCAATTTCAAATAATTGGGGACGGAGTACACACACAAATACAAACCCAGATCGCGAAGAAACCGCGATTCCTCCCCAAATACGATTCGCCTCACATTGGAATGAAGCCCGTCAGCGCCGATCACGCAATCGAACTCGCGCACGCCGTGCTTTGTGAACTGAACCTCTGTGCTGTTCGAAGATTGGCCGATTCGCTGAATGGTATCGCCAAAAAGCAACTCGACTTCTCCGAGATGATCCCTCAGGATCTGACACAATGTGCCGCGAACGATCTCGACGTCTCCGCCAACGCGATGCCCAAAGTCATCCCCACTCATCCGATTAATGACTTTGCCTTCTTTATCGACGAGTACGGCGCCCTGCATATCGGTATGCGCCGCAACAACGGCGTCATGAACCCCCATGTGCCTGAGAAGCTGCAGCGCTGCCCCGCGCACATCGATCTTATAGCCGCCAACCAACAGGGACGGCGCCCGCTCCACAATGGTCGGGCTAAACCCGTAGCGCCTCAGCCAATAGGCGGCAGTGAGTCCTGCGGGTCCGGCGCCTGAAATCAATACTCTCATCTGCGTCTCGAACCGTGCTGGGGAAGCGTTTGATAGCCCTCCGCTCAGTCCCACTGGCCACATTTCTTGGCTCGCGCGTTTCCTTGCCGCGAGAGGGCCGAACGGTACGGCTAAGTTGCCGGGGCCGCCTGTGGGACGTTGAAGCTCGGAAAACCAGGATGGCGGCCCCGGTCAGCTTCAGCCGTTGGTTAGCCCCGACGAGTTTCGATCATCTCCCGATACTGGCTCGACTGCCGGCACCTTCGCCAGCACCCGCTCATAAGCCTCGCGGCTGCCCCGCGCCGCGCGAGCTTCCAGATACTCCAGTTGATCGCACGCCGCGAGTTTTTCCCGCACAGCGTCAGCCACCCATGCCGACTGGCTGCTCAGCTTGTCACTCGCACGGCGGACAACCTCCGCTTGGAGCTCAGCTGGCAACTCGACAACAAAACCTTTCATGGTTCTACCCCCAGGCGCCGCAGCGCCTCGCCCGGTTTGATAACTTCGATACCGTACCGCGCGGCCCCAGCCGCCATATCTCGAATGTTGTGAGTGACGATCCACTCACTCCCCGTGGCAATTGCTGCCTCCAACACCAGTTCATCGTCGGCATCGGCGACGCTCGGGCGCACGCGAAACCTGACCGCAGCCAGTTTTCCCACATGGCAAAAGTAGTCCAGCAGCTCTCTTACATCGTCGGCTGTCAAGTTCAGCGCAGGTAACGACTTCATGCAGGTAGCCTCGTACTCCAGCACTAGGGCCGCCGTTAGTCCGATGGCGAAACGGCCGGACCCGACGAGATCGAGCAAGGCAAACGACGCGCCGAGCGAAGATCGCAGGCCGGCAATCAGGACGCTCGTGTCGAGGATCAGAGTCGGCGTCATCTCATTATCATATCACACGGAGACTGTTATGACGCCGGAACCACGGCGCCGCACTGATTGCACTTCAGAACTCTTTTCTTCATGACCAGCAACCAACCGAGTAACGCCCCGACTAGGCTCAAGAAACCTACGCATAGGGACGTTCCTCCTGCAAGACCAGCTCCTATTCCCACGCCAATCGTTCCCCCTGCCATCTTGGCCTGGCCGCTTCGAACGGCGTCCTTCTGCTTCTCGGTGAGCGGACTCAGGTCCGCGGAAGCCACCTCTTTCAGATCGGTGATTTTCGTAATGATGCCCTGCGGGACTTCGGCATTGGCGAGTTCTGCTGCCACCTCGTCTTTCAATTTCTTCGCCGTGTCCTTGGTTGCCGAGCCAGTGGCGAAAAAGAGCCCGGCCGCGACCAGAACACCGATCAGCGAGGGAATGAGGAAGATGTACCCTATCACGACCACCCCTGCGCTCATGCGGTAGACCTTCCTGTTGATGAGCGTTCCGTTGTTGCATGTCCTGCAGGTTGGGCCATTCATGTCGTCAACTCCAAAGGGGCTAACGTCCAAGCTCACCAGCGCCCGCCGCTGCAAGGACAGCGCGCCGCGCGGGCAAGTAGTGCGGCGGGCGTCTGGTGCAGCACGTGGTTGGGGCTGAACGTCATCCCTTGCCACGACCCAGCGCCACGCTGACGTGTCACTGTCATCCCGGCGCGCTGGCGGCATGCAAAGTGCTTCCAAGCAACAAACCACAGAGACGACTCCCGACGCCGGGAAACATCTCCGACGGCGCCACGCCGCCTCGCAGCAACCGGCACCCGCGACTGGTCTGTAGCCACTGGCGGAAAATAGCCCAGCGCGGCGCCACGCCGCTCCATCAACTCCCGGCGACCCACCGACGCAGAGGGCAGTTCCCGAATGCAAGCCCCCGTCCACTCATTACTTGCGCTTGCTGATCGAGCCAGCAACCCCTCCGATGACAGCGCCGAGAAGTCCGCCAACGATAACACCGCCGACGAAATGAACGATGGGCATGATTCCAGCCGGTCCGCCACCATGGAGTTCAAAACGTTCGGGGTTAGCGATGTTATAGATTACTGCGCCACCTCCACCGAGAATCGCTCCAACGAGAAGCCCGAGCATGGGAGGACCACAGCCTCCGCCTTCCGAGCTTTTCTCTGGCATCTCGCCATTCGGCATCTCGGTCGCCTTCGCTATTCCACTGGGCCACACGCGAGAGACACCATCGCGCCACGCAGGCTCCGAGAGCATTTTGAGCCCCAACCATTGATTGAACCGTTTCCAGTTGGATATTAGCAGAGCTGTCAAGAAGCTACGAGAAAAATCCAGGAATTTGCTTGGCTACAAGAAGTGTACGCGTGTACATTATGCGTGCTATCTCGCGCGCTGGATAGTTCATTATCGCAGCGCGCGCAACATAGCCTGCAAGAACAGCGCGCTGGAGACTTGTCATGAAGCTCATGGAGCAGGTGCGCCGGGTGCTGCGCGTCAAGCACTACGCGCTGGCCACGGAGCGTGGCTACTGTCAGTGGATTGTCCGCTACATCCACTTTCATGGCATCAAGCATCCCAACACGCTCGGCGCGGCGGAGGTGGAGCAGTTCCTCACGCACCTGGCCACGACCGACAAGGTCGCCGCCAGCACTCAGAATCAGGCACTCAACGCGCTGGTCTTCCTGTACCGCGATGTGCTGCGCATGGAGCTGGGCGACTTCGACGCCGTCCGCGCTCGCCGGCCGGTGCGCGTCCCGGTTGTGATGACGGTGCACGAAGTGCGGCAACTGCTCGCCGGGCTGTCACGCCTGGAGACCACGGAACCGTATCACCTGATGGCCCAGGTCATGTACGGCTCGGGCTTGCGACTCATGGAGTGCTGCCGGCTGCGCGTCAAGGACATCGACCTGGCGCGGGGCCAATTGACGGTGCGCGGCGGCAAGGGAGACAAGGACCGCTACGTGATGGTGCCGGCGACGGCGCACGCCGGCCTGCAACGAATGCTCGACTGGCGACGCACCTTGCACGAACAGGACCTGGCGCGCGGACAGGGGCGAGTGGAGATGCCAACCGCGCTTGAGCGCAAGCTGCCCGGGGCCGATCATCAGCTCGGCTGGCAGTTCCTGTTTGCATCGTCCAAGCTGTCGCGCTGTCCGAGGACCGGGCAGGTCGGCCGGCATCACGTTCACCAAGGTTGCCTCCAGCGCGCCATCAACGTGGTCGTCCGCAAGCTGGCCTGGACCAAGCGCGTCACCTGCCACACGCTGCGGCACTCCTTCGCGACGCATCTGCTGGAGATGGGCCAGGACATCCGCACCGTGCAGGAGTTGCTCGGTCATAACGATGTCCGCACCACCATGATCTACACACACGTGATGCAAAAGGCGGCGTCGCGGGTGCGCAGCCCGCTGGATGCGGCGACGTGATGTTCAGCTTTCAGCGGTCGGCTTTCAGCGCAGCGGTCAGCGGTCGGCTTTCAGCGGTCAGCGGCCAAGGGACGCGCGTGGGTGTGTAAAACTTGTAAGCGCCATGCAATCCAAGATGCCGCACCCGGGGAAATGGAGGACCAAGGCTGGAATGATGTAACCCTTGGCTGGGTAGTCGGTTACGTGATGGGCTGCCATCTGGGAGGATGCGCCGAGGGGGTGTATGTCACTTTCTGGACGAATCCTGGACGAATCTTCCGGAAGAATCGTTGGCGGTCCTGGGAGCTACGCGATCGCTGGCGTTGAGCAGTGTTCAGCAAGGGAGGGCGAGGCTCCTGCCGAGCCGTGGCGTAACAATAACCAAGCGGGTTCACGGCTCGGCAGGAGCCTCGCCCTCCCGAAATTCGCCCATTTGCTGTTCAGGGATTTGTGAAATGGCCATCCAGGGCGTGTTGACAATTCCTGGGTAAGCAAGGAGGAATGGTGAACCAAATTTCGGCGATTCTCTTCGTGGGGCAGGTCGCCAGCCTGCCATCAGCGGCTATGGCAGGTCGGCGACCTGCCCCGCGTTACCCAGTCTCTTGCCTACGTTCACCAGCTATTGTCAACACGCCCCAGATGATCATTTCGTAAGTCGTTGAGCAGTGTTCAGCAAGGGAGGGCGAGGCTCCTGCCGAGCCGTGGCGTAACAATAACCAAGCGGCTTTCACGGCTCGGCAGGAGCCTCGCCCTCCCGAAATCCGCCCATTTGCTGCTCAGGGATTTGTGAAATGGCCATCTAGTGTAGCAGTTCCTTGACGAGGGGCCCCGCGTCGTACAGCTTGCGCAGCGCCTCCAGCACGGCCAGGCAGTGGACCGAGACGTGGCGGGCCTGGACCTCGGTGTAGACGAAGTTGCGGACGAGGCCGTGGCGGTTGCGGTCGAAGTTGATGCCGACCAGCTCGCCCTGGCGGTTGAGCACGGGGCTGCCGGAGTTGCCGCCGATGGTGTCGGCTGTGGAGACGAAGTTGAAGGGGGTCGCCAGGTCCAGCTTGTCCTTGCCGTCGAGCCAGCGTTTGGGCAAGGCGAAGGGCGCGCGGTTTTCCTGGCGATCGGCGCGTTCGAAGGCGCCGCCGATGGTCGTCGTGAATGGAATCTTCTTGCCGTCCTCGTCATAGCCCTTGACGACGCCGAAGGCGAGCCGCAGCGTGAAGGTCGCGTCCGGCGGGACCGAGGTGCCGTAGCTGTCGAAGAGCGCTTTCGAGATGGCCGCATACGCTTGCCGTTCGGTTTCCTGGAGCTCGGCGTGGCGGGTGCGCAGCTTGCGGGCCTCGTCGTCGATGAGGCGGGCGAGCTGGATCATGGCGTCGGTCGAGGTTGCGACGCTTTTCTTACCGTCGTCGAACAGCCGGCGACGGACCTGGGGATCGGCGAGCCGGCTGCCGTTGACGAGATCGGCGGCCCGCGCGGCCGGCCCCTTGCCCGCAAGCACCTTCACGACCAGTGGATGCGCTCCCCCCAGGTTTTCGGCCAGGAACGACAGCGAGCCGGCCAGCTTGACGCGTTCCAGCGCTGCCGGGATGGGCGCCGGCGAGAACAGCTGAAACTTGAGCGACTCGATACCGGCCGAGCGATACTCCGGCAGCCGTTGCGCGTCGTCCTTCGGCAGCTCGTCGGCGAGCCGGACGAGATGGCGCGCGATGCGGAACAGGCGGCTCTCGAAAGCGTCGCCACGCTCCAGCAGATCGTGCAGCCGCTCGAACTCGGCATATTGCCGTTGCACGCCGGCGATCAGCTTCCAGGGGGAGGATCTGTCCCTGGCGAGATTGGCCTCGAACGGGCCGCGCACCTGCTGCTCGATCTTCGCCTTGGCCTTGAGGATGGCCGGATCGAGCAAGCCCTGGTACTGTCCGCTCAGGGCCTTGCGGCCATTGGCAACGCGAAAGAGATCGCCCTTGGCCATGCGGGCGTACTCCGGATCGCGCTCGGAGAATTGCAGCAACAGCGCTTCAAGGAAGCGCAGACGTTGCAGGGTGGAAGGCAGCACGTGATCGCGGCGATGCTCCAGGCGCGCCAGCGTCTCCAGGCGGTTGGTGGTGCCGGGATGGCCGGAGACGAAGACGAGGTCGCCCTCCTTCGGGCCGGTCGCGCTCCAGGGCAAGTAGTTCTCCGTCTTGACCGGCTTGCCGTTCGCGTAGGCCCGGAAGAAGCAGACGTCGAGATCGTAGCGCGGGTACTCGAAGTTGTCGGCGTCGCCGCCGAAGAAGGCAATGTCGTGCTCCGGGGCCATCACCAGGCGAACGTCGGTGTACTTCTGGTAGCGATAGAGGTGATAGAGCCCGCCGTGGTAGAGCGTGACCACGTCGCAGCGCAGCCCGGACGCGGCCTGCGCTTCCTTTTCGATGCGGGCGATGACGGCACGGCGCGCCGCAAGCGCCTGGGCCGGCGTCATGCCGGGTGTGACGGCCGCCTGCACGGCCGGCGTCACGTCGTCGATGCTCTGCAAGACGTTCAGCTCCAGGTCGGGGCACTTGAGTTCCTGGTCGCGTGTCGGGGCGTAGTAGCCGTCGCGATAGAGGTTGCGGTCCTTGCTGCCGAGCTTCTGCAACGCATCGGCGCCGATGTGATGATTGGTGACGATGAGGCCGTCGGGAGAGACAAAGCTGCCGGAGCCGCCGTTGTTGAAGCGGATGGAGGCCTTCTGCACGCGTTCGAGCCAGGCCGGCTCGACCGTGAACTTGTAGCGTTCCTCAAGCAGCTTGCGCGGCGGCTGATTCAACAGCCACATGCCTTCATCGGCGCGGGCGCTGCTGCCGCAGAGAATGGCGGCCAAGAGGGCTGGCACGAAGACGCGCGACATGATCTCCTCCAGGTTACGTCCTGTTGTCAGCGACCCCAGGCAACGCAAAGGCGGCCTGGCGTTCCGTCTGCAACTCTCATCCTGGCAGCGCCTTACGCAAATCGCCTGCGAATGCGGATTCGTTGCCGGGGTACGCAGAGGGGGGTGGCAAGGCAACGAATTTTCTTGCTTAGCGCCAGGACGCGAGCGGCTACAATGCTCCCATGAATGAAACTCCCGAGCCCATGCTGCCGAGGCCGGAGCAACATCGGTTTCTCACGCAGTTGCTGGTGGTAACCCTTGTGCTGGCCTTTCTGTACTTGATTCTATTCATCTTGCGCGAGTTCAAGGTCATTTTGCAGCCGTTGTGCATCGCCGTGCTCATGGCCTACGCCATCTTGCCGGTGCACCGCTGGCTGACACGGCGAGGCTTTCCGAGTGTGCTGGCCATCGTCGTCATGCTGGCGCTGATCCTGAGCGCCTTCTTTGGACTGGGCGCGCTCATCTACAGCAACGTCAACCGGATCATGGAACGGCTGCCCGATTACCAGGATCGACTGCAAAGGCTGGGCGACAGCATGCGCGAGATGCTGCCGATGGAGTTGCCGGACCTCAGCTTCAACGCCAACCAGTTACGGGCGGTCATGGGAACGTTTCTCGACTTCTTCACCGCCATGGCCGTCACGTTCGTGTATCTCATCTTTCTCGTCGCGGAGCGATTCAGCTTTCCGCGGCGCATGGTGCTGGCCTTCGGCGAGAAGGAGGGCAACCGCGTGCTGACCATCGTGGACACCATCAACCTGGCCATCGGTGAGTACCTGGCCGTCAAGACGTTCATCAGCTTTCTGGCTGGGGTGCTGTCGTTGATGGTGCTCTGGTTCCTTGGCGTTGATTTCTTCGTCATGTGGAGCATCCTGATCTTTGTCCTGAATTACATACCTTACCTGGGAAGCCTGGTGGCCATAGCGCCGCCAATCGCGCTGAGCTTCTTGCACCAGGATCTGAAAACGGCGCTGGCGGTGGCTACCGGATTGATCGGCGTTCAAGTGGCGCTGGGCAATTTCGTGGAGCCGCGCATGGCCGGCCGGCGACTGGGAGTCAGCCCGCTGTTGATCCTGCTGTCGCTGTCGTTCTGGGGCCTGGTGTGGGGCATCGTCGGCATGATCCTGGCCGTGCCGTTGCTGGTCAGCATCAAGATCGTCCTCGAGAATATCCCCGCCACGCGCCCGCTGGCAACGTTGATGTCGAACATGTAACCATTCCGTTTGGCGTGCGCGCCAACAGGCGAGCCATGAAGGGACTACAATCATGATCCATCCGTCGAAGTTCGCACTGGCACTGCTGCTGGGTCTCGGCTTGAGCGTCGGCAGCGGGGCGCTTGCGGGACAGAAAGACAGCGACAAGGAGCCGGCGAAAGACAAGAAAGAAAAGAAGGCCAAGAAAACGGCGACCGGGACGCTGAAGGTGCTACTGCCGGCGGAGTCCACGCTGTTCATCGACGAGTCGCCGACACGCTCGGTGGGTCCGGAACGGAAGTTCGTCACGCCGCCGCTGTCCACCAGCAAGACCTATTACTACACGCTCAAGTGGACGTACCCGGATCGCGGGCGGCCGGTGACGCGCATGGCAGTCATCGAGTTTCATGCCGGCCAGGAAACGCTGATTGACCTGCGGCCTGGCAGCAAGACCACGCTGTCCAGCCAGATCATCTACGTGCCGACGGACCAGGACATCGTCGAGAAGATGCTGGAGATGGCGAAGGTAACGGCCAAGGACGTGGTCTACGACCTCGGCTGCGGCGATGGCCGCATCGTCGTCACCGCCGCCAAGAAGTTCGGCGCCAGGGGCGTCGGCATCGACATCGACCCCGAGCGCGTCCGCGAGTCGCGCGCCAACGTCAAGAAGCAAAAAGTCGAGAAACTCGTCGAGATCCGGCAGGGCGACGCCCTAAAGGTGGCCGACCTTTCCAGGGCCACGGTCGTGACGCTGTACATGCTTCCCGAGTTTCAGAAACAGCTGGTTCCCATCCTCAAGCGCGAGCTGAAACCCGGCTCGCGCATCGCGTCGCATGATTACATCCTGCCGGGCTGGAAGGAAGAACAGGTCATCAACGCCCAAGGGGGCTACCGGCAGCACACGCTTTACATCTACCTCATCGGGGATAACCAGGAGAAGAAGGAAAAAGAGAAGAAGGAGAAGAAGTGACAGCGCGATGGCGGGGGGGGGTGCTGTCACGCGTCATTTGAACGGCTGCTTGTCTTGCTGCTCCTGCAAGATGGCCAGTTCCTTCTGCACCTTGGTGATCAGCTCGATCAGTCCCTTGCGCCACGGATCGTACTCTGCCTTGAGCTTGGAGTACGGCGGCGCGCTCAAGATGGTGAGGCACTGCTGATAGAACGTGGACGCTTCCTTCATGTGGACGTAACGGACCATTGGCGAGTGAAGCGTTCCCTTGCCGGCCAGCACCTGATGACAGCCGGCGGCCTCGAACAGCACCTTCGGCGAGTTTGGATAGGCCTCGACGGCCTCTTCCGCGATCTGGCAGGCGAGTTCCAGGTTGGGAGTCGGATTATCGCCTGTGCCGAGGCGGGCCGATTGCATCTTCTTGACGTACGCGTTGGGCGACTCGCGGACGACGTTGGCTTGCTTGTTGCCCTGGACGGCCACGCCGGCTGCTTCCGCCAGCTTGGCAGCGAGCTGGGCCATTTCTTGCTTGCGAACCTCGCGCTCCTTCAAGATCTTCTGCGCGGTCTGGGCCACGAGCGCCGCTGTACCGTTACCCTTCAACTTCTGCACCAGCGTCAGCAAGCGCTTCTTGATGTCTTCGGAAGTCTTGGCCTCCTCGGTCCAGTCCTGGTAGACGTAGGCCCAGAACGACTCGAACGGCGGCGGCAAGGCCTGGCCGTTTTCCAGGCAGTGCTGCACGATGGCGACGACGCCGTCCTTCTGCAGCGGGTTCAGGAAGTTGCCGCGGCGGATTTCCTTGTCGAGAAATTCACACACCTCGCCGGTAACTCTCTTGTCCGGCGGCAAGCGTGACAGAATCTCGTCCAGCGGTCCGCTCATGCCTTCTCCTGTGCGCAGTCGTCTTGCACGTCTGGCTCACGCCTCGCCGCTGCGCCATCCCACGCCGCGCGGACCTCCGGCAGTGGATACTCCGTGATGGCGATGCCCAGCGTCGGAATGGCCTGCAAGCGCCGCCATGCCCGCGTCACCTTCGCTTGCTGCTCCGCCACGTGGTCGGGGTCCAGCCCATCCTTGCAAAAAGCTCCGGCGCACTCGACCGGCGGAAACGCGTCATCGACAATGTACTGGGCCGTCGCCGGATTGCAGAGGATGTGCCGCTCGCGCATGGTTGGCAATGCCAACGGCGATACCTCTCCAAGAATGTAGCGAAGATACAGATCGGAATCGACGATGTCTTCGACTTCCTGGCCGCACACGTCGCAAAGATAGCCTTCGTCGCAACGCGCCATGGCTTCGGCCCCTGATGCCGGCCCTGCTCATCATCCTAAGCCCGCGCCGCGGCAACTGCAAGTGGGCAAAGTGCCGTGTATCGCGTGGGGCACAAGCGCAGCGGAAAGAACAGAGCCCGACGGTCGCCGGGGCAATGGGCCACTTCAGTCCCCGAAGTTCGTCCCCACTCGCCGTGCCGCCCGGATGAGCGGATGATCGTGCGGCACGAGCTTGGTCTTGCCGGCCACCTCCTCGAGTGGGACCGATGACACGTCGGCTCCCCTCAGGCACACCATCTGGTTGTAGACGCCCTCGGCCAGCATCTCGGCGGCGTGAGTGCCGAAGCGGGTGGCGAGGATGCGGTCGAACGGCGTGGGGATGCCGCCGCGCTGCAGGTGGCCCAGCACGGTGACGCGTGTCTCCATGCCCAGCCGCCGGCTGACTGCCTTGGCGACCTGGGAACTGGCCCGGCCATCGCCCAGATCATCCAGCATGAGCGCACCGGACGGAGCTTGCCGGTCCTTCTTCTTCTTGTGCTTCTTGTCTTTCTTGTCCTTTTTTTCCTTCTTCGGCTTGCCATCGCTCAGCGCAAGGGTGTGCGGGGCCGACGCGCCCTCAGCCTGCGGTTGCAAGGAGCGTTTGGGCCGGGCGCCCTCCGCAACGGCGACGATGCTGAACCACTTGCCGCGGCGCCGCCGTTCGATCAAGTGCTGGCAGATGCTCTCGATGTCGTAGGGGACTTCAGGGATAAGGATGACGTCAGCGCCGCCGGCCACGCCGGCAGCCAGCGTCAGCCAGCCGGCGTTGTGGCCCATCAGTTCGATGACCATGACGCGCAGGTGAGCCTCGGCCGTGGAGTACAAGCGGTCGATGGCTTCCGCCGCCGTGGTCACCGCGGAGTCATGCCCGAAGGAGATGTCCGTTGCCACGAGATCGTTGTCGATGGTCTTGGGCAGGCCGATGACATTGAGCCCTTGCTTCATCAGATTGTAAGCCACCTTGTGGGTGCCGTTGCCTCCCAGGCAAACGAGGCAATCGAGGCCGAGCCGGCTGTAGGTCTCGACGGCGCGAGCGGTGAGATCGACGGATTCGCCGCTGGGCAGTGGCATCTTGTGCGGTTTCTCGCGGCTTGTGCCGAGGATGGTCCCACCCAGCGACAGGATGCCGGACACATCGTGCGGATGCAGGACCCGGGAGTGGTTCTCGACCAGACCGCGGAAGCCCTTCTCGATGCCAATGACCTCGATGTGGAAATCGGTGATGGCCGGTTTGGCGACACCGCGAATGGCCGCGTTCAACCCGGGACAATCGCCACCGCTGGTAAGAATGCCAATGCAACGCGCCCGCACGGCCATGATGCTGCTCCTGAAGTAATTGCATCAGCGATTCTATGCGCCATCGCCGGCCGTGCCATCCTGACCCGCATTGAACGGCGGCGGAGGCACCTGTTGGGCCGCTGGTTGAATCCCGTGTGCGGGCTAGTTAGAATGAGGCGGCGCCCCCTAATCGCCTCTCATGGCGTGAACCATTCATCTTTGAGTGCGTCCTTAAACCATGTTTATACAGTTACATTCCTACACCGCTGCCCACAGATACCTGCTCGACCTGGTGACACGCGAGGGCGAGTTCGAGGAGCCAGTGGCGTTCTCGGCGGGCCAGTATGGCTGGCCATTGCTGCGTGCCGCCAGACGCGGTCGACCGTTGACCGTGGACGGCGTGCTGGTGCGCGACTGGAATCCGGGCAATCGCAAGGGCGGCTACTCCGGGCTGCGCCTGGGCGCCCGGCTTTATGAACTGGACGGCGTCCGCTTCGCCGCCGTGCACTTCAACCTGGACTTCAACATGGATGAGTCCGGCCTGAGCTTTTTCGCGGTCAGCGGCAAGAGCTATCGCCGGCTGTATCGCAGCGCCCTCAAGGCCCTGCGCGAGATCGAACCGGGCGGCGAGCCGCCCATCCTGCCCGACGAGCAGGCGCAGAATCTGTGGAAGAACTCCATCGGCTTTCTTGAAAGCGACAACCTCAAGAGGATTCGCAAATACGGCGGACGGGCGCGGCGCGGCGTGCTGCTGACCGGTCCGCCCGGGAACGGCAAGACCATGGCCTGCCGCTGGATCTGGGAAGAATGCCGCCGTCGCAACTGGGAATATCGTATCATCACGCCCAACAACTACCAGCAGGCGCGCCGCGGCTGCGATGCCGAGTCCGCCATCCGCCATCTGTTCAGTGTCCAGCGTCGCGGCGTCATCTTTTTCGACGACATGGACCTGGCCATCCGCGACCGCGAGACCGTCAGCGAGACTGAGGACCAGGCTGTCTTCCTGACCGCGCTGGACGGCATCACCATCAAGGAAGGTGTCGTTTACGTCTTCACCACCAACTGCCCTTTGAAGCTGATCGACCGCGCATTCAAGCGTCCTGGACGCATCGACGTGGCCCTTGATTTCCAGCCGCCGACACCCGAGTTGCGCATGCGCCTGCTGATGCGCTGGCACGCGGACATCCGTGCCGGCATCGACCTTGACCTGGCCGTGGAGGACACCGCCGGCTATAGCTTTGCCGAGATGGAGGAGCTGCGCAATCTCCTCATCATGCGCTGTGCCGAGACGGACAAGTGGGACTGGGGCTGGGCTCTTGACCAGTTCGCCGAGAACCGCGAAGATCTGCAAACGCGCATCCGCTCGGCCCTGGGCTTTTCATTGCCGGAAGCGGTTGGTTGCAACGGGGACGAGTGAGCCGATTTTTGTTGCCAGAGGGCAGCATCGGCGGCAATATAGATGCAGTTGAGTATTGAGTGTCGCTACGGAGGCACCCATGGCCATTGCATTCTCTTGTGACTGCGGCAAGCAACTCAGGGCCCGAGAGCAATTTGCCGGGCGGCGCATGAAGTGTCCGGAGTGTGCCAAGGTCTTGACCATTCCGCCAGCCGGTGAGCCTCCGCTGGCCGAGGCAGCCATCTCGGACTTGCCCGCGCCTCCCCAGCCGGTGGCTTCTCACACGCCTTCGTCGGAGCCGGACTGGTTTGCTACCGCTGTCGCGGAAGTTGCAGTGGTGAACGAAGTCGAGGTCACGATTGCCGACAATGTTGGTGGCACGGCTGCGGTCGACCAGGTCGGCCCTGGCAAATCGCAATTCAAGGACGGCGACGAGTTCGACACGATCCAGCCGCGCGCCGAGGAATTCGCCGCCGAAGTGGCGCGCCCGCCGGACGATGCGCTGCCGCTGCCCCAGAGCCACATGCCGTGCCCCATGCCGCCGCGGATCGCTCGACCATCTGTCAAGACGCCGGACGTCAGCCATTCCTGGCAAGATCGGTCGCTGCAGCAAAAGTCAACCCCCTGGCGCCTGGGCGATCGTGAGCGTTTTCAGCCAGGACCGGAATCGCGCGAGAGATCATTCCGCTGGCTCAAGGTCGCCTTGCTGCTCCTCATCGTCGCCGGCGGAATCGCTGGATTGAACGCCATGCCGACGCCGGCAGAGCGCGCAGCTGCCTGGGCAGTGTACAGCGATCTCGATCTGGTCCCCGACGAGTCGGCCGTGATGCTTGCGGTACGACTAGGCGACATGTGGCTAGAACCGAGCAACAAGACGTTGAGAGGCTCACTTCCCAGGTTGACCATATGGCTCGATGAGAATCTCGACATCAAACCGGAGGCCGTCGAACGAGTGACGCTCATTCTTTATCAGGCAAAGGATCCCAGTTTCCTGTTCAAGGGGATGAAGGGCGATTTCGACAAAGGCGATTTTTTCAAGAACAAGGCCGGTTTCGGCGGCAAGAAAGCCGAAGGCCAGAAGCAAATACCTGCCGGCGGCGGCAAGGGCGCTTTCAACATGGGCGGCCTTGGCAAAGGTGGGCCGGGCAAGGGTGGACCGGGCAAGGGCGGGTTTGGTAAGGGCGGATTCGGCAAGGGTGGATTCGGCAAGGGCGGGTTCGTGCCACAGGAAAAGCCCGAACAGCCGAAGCCCGACATGGACTTCTTTGACACCTTCTTCATGAAGCGGCATCTGCTGATCGTGCGGACGCGAGATACCATCGATTTTGCGGCGTTTTACCCACTCGTTGATGCCAAGCACCTTTTCCGCCATAAGGATCGAACGCTCGTCCGGCTACGAAAGTCGATGCTGCCGGGGGCCTGTCTGGCTGTTATCAACAGCAAGACACTCGTCATCGGCGCCAAACCGGATATCGAACGCGCCCTGGACGATCTCGACCGGCCCCGGCACGGAAATCTGAAGACGGCTATTGCCCGAGCGCAGGACAAGCATGTCGTCCTAGCGATCTCGGAATCGCAACCGTTGTCGCGGGCGTTGCCCCCGTTTACCGTGTCTTACCTCAAGCGGCTCGTGCCGCCGGCTACTCACGCGTTGCTGGAGATTCGCGAGGGCTTGCTGACACTGCACGAAAATGAAGCGGGACTCGTGGCCGACGCCCACCTGTCATTCGCGGACAAGAAGGCGGCGGACACGCTGGCACAGGCGATCCCCGCCACGTTCAACTCCGACCCCGCAGCATGGACTCGCTTTGTTGCCGCGGCCCCTTCGCATTTTCGACCATTGCTCAGGCAGATCTCCGCATCGGCCGGCAACATGAGGACACAGCAGCGCGACACGGAGCTGGATGTTTCCTTGACAACCACGAATCGCCCCAAGGACACCCCATGACCGCAGCTCAGCAGAAAATCGCCGCCGGCGTCAATCGCCAGCGGCTCATCGATACGGCGGTCAAGCTGATCGCCATCCCCAGCCGAACTGGCGAAGCCGGCCCGGTGAGTGATTGCCTGGCGGACCTATTGAAGACGGAAGGTTTTGCGGTGGAACGATCGGCTGCCGGGCATGACGCGGCGCCGGCGGTGGTTGTCCGCTGGAGCACGGGCAAGCCGGGACGGACGCTGCAATTCAACGGTCATCTTGATACGGTGCATCTGCCATTCATTCCGCCGGCCGTGGATGGAGATAGGCTCACCGGCAGCGGCTCGTCCGACATGAAGGCCGGAACGGCCGCCGCCATCGAAGCACTCCGTGTCCTTCGCGAGACCGGCGCAATGACCGGCGGCAGCATCCTGCTGACTGCCCATGATTTGCACGAGACGCCGTGGGGCGACGGCAGCCAGCTCGACCGCCTCATCAACGACGGCTGCGTCGGTGATGCCGTGCTTATTCCCGAGTATCTCAACGATCGCCTGTCGGTCATCGGCCGCGGCGGCATGACCTGGAAGGCGGTCATTGGCAGGCCGGGTGCTCCGATCCACGAAGTATATCGCCCCAACGAGCCCAGCGTCATCGCCGCCGGCGCCAGGCTAGTGCAGCGGCTGGAGGCGATGGGAAAGGAAGTGTCGCAGCGTTCCGATCCAATGGCAGGGTCGGAGAGTGTGTTCATCGGCCAGATCCACAGCGGCGAGATTTTCAACCAGTATCCACAGGAGTGCCGCATTGAAGGCACACGCCGCTGGCTGCCGGGCACCAGCCGCGCCGATGTCGAGCAGCAGCTACGCGCCTTGTTCGATGAGGTGGCGCGTGAAACCGGCACATCCATAAGCTGCCAGATCAAGATGATGCGCGACGCCTTCGTGCTCGATCAGAAAGACCCGCTCGTGCCGGCGTTTCAGCAAGCCTTTCGCGCCACAGCCGGGCAAGACCTGCGCATCGGCGCCAAACCCTTTTGCGATGACGGCAATTCTTTCTGGGCGCTCCGCAAGGTACCGGCCATCACCCACGGCCCGCAGGCCGGCGGCGCCCATACGCTCAACGAATGGGTTTCCATCGACGACCTCGTCCGCGTCGCCAATGTCTACGCACTGACCGCGGTCGCTTATTGCAATCCGAACGCGGCGTAATGCACGCTTGCACGCCCGGCACGATTTTTTTTCAATCGCACCGGCCGCTCTAGTAGGAGCGCGCTTTGTAGTTTGCTGGATGGGTAACCGGTCACGGGTCGATATAGCTCGGAATCGTGGTTTCGGGTACTGTTGCGGTTGGCATGGATGCTCCACCGACAGTATCGGCAGAAGTGTTGGCATCGCTGCCGCCTGAAGTCCTTGCTTTGATCAAGTGGCAGGCGGAGCAGATTCGCGTGCTGACCGCGCGCGTGGCGGAACTCGAAGCCAAGCTCGGCAAGAATCCCAGCAACTCGTCGAAGCCGCCATCGACCACGCATCCGCATTACAAGAAGCCAGCAGCCAAGCCCAAATCGGGAC
>VGYC01000084.1 GCA_016873095.1 Planctomycetota bacterium
CCGATCCTTCAGGATCACTACCGCCTTCGAGCGGTCAAACATTGAGGCTGCGCAAGCAGACCTTGCCGATCGACCGGAGCCTTTTGTATTGACCATGCCTCGTCGGTCTGAGGCGTAGCCTCGTTAGGGGTTCATTACTGTTTCCACACGCGGTGCAGCTTGCACAGGGCCGTGTGCCAGCGCCGCTGCAGCGTGCGCAGGGACGTGTCCAGAACCTCCGCCGCCTCGGCCTGGGACATCCCCTGATAAAACAAGAGATCGACGACTTCGCGTTCCTCGACGGGCAGGGCGTCGATCTGCTCGTGCAGCTCGCTCCACTGGGCAAGTGATGACGGTTCGTGGCTGAGATCGGACTTCTCCGGCGGGCCAGGGCCGCGCGAATCGCCCGGCGCGTGACTGTCCTGATTGGCGCCGATGCCCTCCGGCCCGTAGAACTTGCGAGCCAGGTCGAGCAGTTCGCGGCGGATCTGCAGGGTGGCCAGGGCAAGGAATTCGCGCGGCGTCGCCGGTTTCACGTCGCGCAAGGCCGTCAGCAGACGCACGAGGGCGCTCTGCAACACGTCGCCGGTTTCAGCCCAGCGGCGCACGCGCTGGAAATCGCCCAGCATCCGCCGGGTCAGCGCCGTCAGCCGAGCGCCGTTGTGTCGCAGCAAGGCCTCCACCGCCGCCGTGTCGCCGGCGACGGCCTGACTCAGCAATCGGCTCGTGAGCGTCGCCTGGCCCTGGGAGTCGGTCATTCGGCCATGATATGTGACGGCACGCCGCGACACAATCGAGCCGCCGAGAATCTCGAAGCATGCCGCCTTTCCGGCAGTCGGACAGACCAGTCACCGCTTCCATCCATATGAAAGCATGATGAACGAGCCCTCCGTATCGATCGATGGTCTTGGTCCGCTGCCTCGGCGTCGTCCGGACAACGTCGCCGAGCTGGGCGAGGTAGTCCGCGAGGCTTCCCGGCAAGAGCTGGCGCTCTATCCGGTCGGGGGTGAAACGATGCTGGGGCTCGGCAATTCGCCCGCCAGGCCCGGCGTCGCCGTCGATGTCACCGCCCTGGAGAGCGTCATCGACTATCCGGCCCGCGACATGACCATCACCGTGCAAGCGGGCATGAGGCTGGCACGGTTGCAAGAGTTGCTGGCGCCGGAGAACCAGCAATTGCCCGTGGATGTTCCCCGTCCGGAGCGGGCGACGCTGGGCGGCGCCATCGCCTGCAACGTCAGCGGACCGCGCCGCTTCGGTTACGGCACGCTGCGCGACTATGTGCTGGGCATTCACGTGGTGAACGATGAGGGCGCCGAGTTCAAGGCGGGCGGCCGCGTCGTCAAGAACGTGGCTGGCTACGATCTCTGCAAGCTGCTCGTCGGTTCTCTTGGCACGCTCGGCATCATCACGCAAGTGACGTTGAAGCTGCGGCCCTTGCCGGACGAGCAGGCGCTGGTGGCTTTGGCCTGCCCGGACGACGGGCTTGCCGCAGCGCTCGAACTGTTGCACGGCACGCAGACGCGGCCAATGTGTCTGGACGTGTTGAATCGGCGCGGCGCCGCGCTTGTCGAGGAGTCATCGAGCGTGCCGCTGCGCGAGGCGCCGTGGACCATCGTGATCGGCTACGAAGGCAATCAGGACACCGTGCGCTGGCAGGTGCGGCAATTGATCCTGGAGTTGCGCGGCCGGTATCCGATCGATTCCTGGCTGGGACGCTTGACACGGCCGCTGTGGCAGGCGCTGGCCGCGTTCCAGGCGCACAATGCGGGCGACGACTGGCTGACATTCAAGGCCAACGTGCGGCCGGCACAGGCGGCCGCGTTCTGCCGGCGCGCCGCCGCCGTCGGCGCCGACATGGCGATCCAGTGCCACGCGGGCAATGGCATCGTCCGCGGACACCTGCTGGCGCCGCTGGGACAGGCACGGGACGCGCTGACAGCGCTTCGCGCCGGCGCCCAGGATGGCAAGGTGATCGTGCAGTCCTGCCCGACCGCATGGAAGGAAACCATTGCCGTCTGGGGCGAACCAGGGCCGGATGCGTGGCTCATGCGCCGCGTCAAGGAGCAGTTCGATCCGCGGCGCCTCTTCAATCCCGGACGCTTCGTGGGCGGCATCTAGCCGGGCTGCCACTCATGAAGATGCGTGACCGCGCTGCCTGACGCAAAGATTTCACCACAGAGGCGCCGAGAGCACAGAGAGAATATGCGGGGAGTTTTGCCTTGTGATCTCTTTGTCTCTGTCTTCGAGCGAATTCTTTGAGACTTTATGCAGGGATGTACGAACGATGTAAAAACCAGTAACCACGGATGGCACGGAATCGCGCGGATGCAAAGTCAGTCGTGTCGAAAAACGGCAAGAAAAGAGTGGGTGTGTGGCTGTGGGTGTGTGCAAAACTCGCAGGCGCAATGCAATCCAAGTTCAACGTCGGGCGACGCTACAACAGCACTTCTTCCACCACGTTGCCCGCCACGTCGGTCAGGCGGTGGTTGCGGCCCTGGTAGCGGAAGGTGAGGCGGCGGTGGTCGATGCCGAGGCAATGGAGCATGGTGGCGTGCAGGTCGTGGATGTGGACGGGGTCCTGGGCGATGTTGTAGCAGAAGTCGTCGGTGACGCCGTGGCTGATGCCGGGCTTGATGCCGCCGCCGGCCAGCCAGATGGTGAAGCAGCGCGGGTGATGGTCGCGGCCGTAGTTGTCGGCCGTCAGTGTGCCCTGGCAGTAGACGGTGCGGCCGAACTCGCCGCCCCACACCACCAGCGTGTCGTCGAGCAGGCCGCGCTGCTTGAGGTCGCGGATCAGGGCAGCCGACGGCTGATCGGTGTCCCGGCTCTGACCACGGATCTGCACCGGCAGGTTCAGGTGCTGGTCCCAGCCGCGGTGGAAAAGCTGGATGAAGCGAACGCCGCGCTCGGCCAGCCGTCGCGCCAGCAGGCAGTTGTAGGCAAACGTCCCCGGGGTGCGGGCCGACGGGCCGTACATGTCGACAGCATGGCGCGGCTCGCGCGAGAAGTCGGTCAGCTCCGGCACGGCCGTCTGCATGCGGAAGGCCATCTCATACTGTGCGATGCGGGTGGCGATCTCCGGATCGCCGACTTCCTGCTGCCGCATCTGGTTGAGCCGGGCGAGATCGTCGAGCATTCGTCGCCGGCCCGCCTCGTCCAGCCCGGCCGGGTTCGACAGGTACAGGACCGGATCGCCGGTCGAGCGGAACTTGATGCCCTGGTAGCGCGACGGCAGGAAGCCGCTGCCCCAGAGGCGGTCGTAGAGCGGCTGATCCATCGGGTTGCCGGTCCCCTGCGAGATCATGACGACGAAGGCGGGCAGGTCGCGGCTCTCGCTGCCGAGGCCGTAGGCGACCCACGCGCCCATGCTGGGCCGGCCGGCTAGCTGGGCGCCGCTCTGGAAGAACGTCACAGCCGGGTCGTGGTTGATCGCCTCGGTGTGCATGGTTTTGATGAAGCACAGCTCGTCGGCGATGCGGGCAGTGTGCGGCATGAGCTCGCTGACCCAGGCGCCGCTCTTGCCATGGCGGGCGAAGCGGAACATGGTCGGCGCCACCGGGAAGCGCTCCTGCATGGCGGTCATGCCCGTGAGCCGCTGTCCGCGGCGAATCGAGTCAGGCAGGTCCGTGCCGCGCAGATCGCGCAGGAGCGGCTTGTAATCGAACAGGTCCATCTGCGACGGCGCGCCGGACTGGCACAGGTAGATGACACGCCGGGCTCGCGCGGGGAAATGCGGCAGGCCGGGGCGGCCGCCGGCACTCGGATTACTCCGGTCGCTCACGCTCCCGGCTCGCCCGTCCTCGTGCAGCAGCCAGGCCAACGCGGCGGTGCCGATACCGACGGCGCCTCGGCCGAAAAAATGACGCCGGGTCAGGCTTGAATGAAGGGCAGCGTAGGCACTCATGGGTGATATTATACAAGGAACCGACCGCGATGCGCGATGGACATGGCAGGCAATTACGCGGCGATCCTTTTGACCGGAAGCACCCCGATTCTCCGGTTTCGAAAAAAAAGAAGAATTTATTTGACAGTGACAGGGGGCGCTCTGTATAAAGAAGATGTCCCGCCAAATTTGCCTCCGGTGACTGGGCGACGCCGGCGGTGGGTCTGGCGGGGCTTTTTTGCGCGCTGTGCCAGGATTCAGCGGCCCATTTAGGCCGGACCTTTCTCGCAACCACGCACTTTGGAATTGCTGCAATTCTTTACTTCTGGGTACCGCCCTCACCATGTGCTTGCTGGCCATCATGAATCGGGTCGTGGCAGACGCGCCGCTTGTGGTGGGCGCCAACCGCGAGGAATCGTATGCGCGCGGCGGGGAACCGCCACGGATCCTGGACGGGCCGACGCGAATCCTCTGCGGCACGGATCCGCAGGCTGGCGGCACCTGGTTTGGCGTGAATCAGCATGGCGTGCTGGCGGCGATCACCAACCGGCTCAAGTCAGCCTTGCCGACGCAGCCGCGCAGCCGGGGCATGCTGGTGCGTGATCTGCTAGCCTGCGCCAGCGCGGCGGACGCATTGAATCTTGCCTGTCGGGAACTGTCTTCGAACCGGTATGCCGGCTGCAACGTCGTCATCGCCGACATTCATCGGGTGGAAGTCGTCCAGGCCGGAGACTGGCTGCGCGTGCGCCCGCTGACGCCGGGCATCCATGTCGTCACCAATCACGATGTTAACTCCGCATCGGATCCGCGCACCCGCCATGCAATCGACTGGCTGGAGCGTCATTCGTTTCGAACGGCGGACGAGTGCCTGCTGGCGCTCGCGGAACTGTGCGGGCGAACGGAACCACCGCCGATCTGCTTGCGCGGCGACGACCGCGGCACTGTGTCCAGCACATTGCTGGCACTGGCGCCGACGCTGCTTCGTGGCCGATTCCTTCACGCACAGGGGCCGCCCGATCGGACGCCGTTCGCGGATCTGTCGCACTTGCTGCGACAGCTGGCGCCCGGAAAGCCGCTGCCCATCGATCATTGACGCCGGCATTCGTCGTCTTCGTTTGTCACGGTCAAGGCGATCCAGCAGGTACCGGTTGCGAGAGGCGTGACGTACGCTTCTCCGCGATCCCGAGTTCACAAGAAACACTGTCGCGCGCGAGAAAACCCTGAAAATCCTGCGAGTCTCGCGGTTGTCCAGGGTTTATGTGACAATGCCTTGTCAGTGGAGCCGACGGGGGTCGAACCCGTAACCTCTAGAATGCCATTCTAGCGCGCTCCCAGTTGCGCCACGGCCCCAGGGCTTGAACGATTGACGCTGCGCAGCCAATGCAGAATGCTGTCTTCTGTGACTGAGCAGCTTTCAATAGGTTAGCGAGGGCGGCGGCGAGAGTCAATCCAGGCCCACGGTCATCCAGCACGATGGCGGTGCGGCGGATCCTGGCGCCGGGACAGCCCGCGCAGCATGAAATGCGAACGGCCTGGTGGGTCGCGCAAGCGGCTCAAGTCTTGTTGACCTTCATTGCCGACTTGCCATACACTTCCGGGATGACGCAATCACACAACACTCACGATGTGGCCATCATCGGCGGCGGCATCGTTGGCATGGCGACCGCCATGGCGCTGGTGCGCCGTTATCACGTATCGCTGATTGTCCTCGAGCAGGAAAGCACGCTGGCCGCCCACCAGACGGGGAACAACAGCGGCGTCATCCACTCGGGCCTGTACTACAAGCCCGGGTCGCTCAAGGCGAAAAACTGCCTCGTCGGCCGCGAGGCGATGTATCGCTTCTGCCAGGAGCAAGGCATCGCCCACGACCGCTGCGGCAAGCTGGTGGTGGCCGTCGACGAAAGCGAACTGCCGCGACTCGACGAGCTGGAGCGGCGCGGCAATGCCAACGGCCTCAAGGGCGTACGCCGCCTGTGCGCCGAGGAGTTGCGCGACTACGAGCCACACGTCGCCGGCATTGCCGGACTGCACGTTCCCGAGACCGGCATCGTTGATTACAAGCAAGTGACCGAAGCTTACGGGCGCATCGTCACCGACGCCGGCGGCACGTTGCGCACCGAGTCACGTGTGACCGGCTTCCGTCGGGCCGGCAGCGACTTCGTGCTGACCACCGTCAAGGGCGATGTGCCGTGTCGCTATCTCATCAATTGCGGCGGCCTGCAATGCGACCGCGTGGCCCGGTTGTGCGGCGTGGAGCCCGGCTTGCAGGTGGTCCCCTTTCGTGGCGAGTATTACGAACTTGTCCCCGAGCGCTGGGGACTGGTGAAGAACCTGATCTATCCGGTTCCCGATCCGCGCTTTCCATTTCTCGGAGTGCATTTCACGCGCATGATCCACGGCGGAGTCGAGGCCGGGCCGAACGCGGTGCTGGCCATGCGCCGCGAAGGCTATCGCCGAACAAGCTTCTCGTTCCGCGATTCCCTGCAGATGCTCACCTATCGCGGTTTCTGGAAGATGGCCTGGAAGTACTGGCGAACCGGCATGTCGGAATTGCACCGCTCGTTCTCGAAGAAGGCCTTTCACCACGCCTTGCAACGCTTGATTCCGGAGTTGAGGATCGAGGACATCCACCCGCACGGTGCCGGCGTCCGTGCCCAGGCCCTTGACCCCAGCGGGGCCCTGGTGGACGATTTCCGCTTTGTCGAGGCCGAGCGCATGATCCACGTGCTGAACGCGCCATCGCCGGCGGCGACGGCAAGCATCAGCATCGGCGAGACGATTGCGGAACTGGCGGGAAGGAACTTCAGCCTGCCGCTCGCGGCCTAGCACACATGCCGCAAGCGGTCAGCATGTCACCGATTGAGGGCGGCGCGCACCGCGTCGAGTACCCTGGTTTTCGCCTCGTCGAGGCTGGCCTGGATGATGGCGCCGGAGGCGAGACGGTGGCCGCCGCCGTCGAAGGATTCCGCCAGCCTGGCGACATCCACCTTGCCGCGCGAGCGGAAGCTGACCTTCACGCCGCCGGCTTGCTGCTCCGCGAAGAGCATGGCAACCTCGACGCAGGTCAGGCTGCGTGGATAGTTGATGAGGTCCTCGGTGTCTGCCGGAATGGCGCCCGTCACCTCGTAGTCATCAAGATGCACCTCGAGAAAGGCGACCTTGCCCCCTTCGACTGCCTGCAAGCGTGTCAGCGCCCGTCCCCGCAGCTGCAAGCGTGGAAGCGTGTTTTGCTCGTAGATCTGCTCGTAAAGCCACGTCGGTCTGGCGCCGGCGGTGACCAGCTTTTCCGCCAGGGAGAAGGTCGCGGGCGTCGTGTTGGAATGGCGGAACCAGCCGGTGTCCGTCGCGAGAGCGGAGAACAGCATGTTTGCGGAGTTCGGCGTCAGTGGCACGCCTAACGCCCCGATGGCATCATGGACGAGCCGGCCGGTCGCCTCGGCACTGGTGTCCACGAAGCGGGCCGCGCCCAGGTCGTCGTGCGAGATGTGATGATCGATGACGGCCTTGACCGCCGAGGATGATTTCATGAACGTCCCGAAATCGCCGAGCTGGTTCCAGGTCCCGGTGTCGAGGACAACGATGGCGTCGCAATCGCGATACTCATCCCCCGGCAGCTTGAAGCGCCGGATGTGCTCTTTCGGGTCGAGGAACCTGTAGAGCGGCGGCCAGGAGCTGGCGATCACCATGCGCACGTCCTTGCCGAGCGTCTGCAGCGCCTCCGCAAGCGCGAGCTTCGAGCCAAGCCCGTCGGCGTCCGGCCGCACATGCGTCGTCAACAGAAAGCGGCTATGCTGCCGTACCAGGGTCACGAAGCCGGACCAGTCGATGGCCATGCGGGATAGTCTCCGATCGCATTGATTTCGCGCTCGCATGGCGCCGCGCGAGCGTGACAAGTTCAACTCAACAGGAATTGTATCATCTACGACAGCCGGCTGCCCGCCAGCTCGGTATCGCGCTGCAAGTGTCGCGTACCTGCCAGCCAGAACCCGGCACCCACGAGGACGATGACCGAGACGGCGGCGAAGGCGGCTTCCATGCTCCAGTGGTCGGCGATCATGCCCATCACCGGCGGCGAAATCGCGTCCCCGAGCGCATGGATGATCAAAATGTTGATGGCGAACGCGCTCGAACGGATGGCTGGATGCGTGACGTTGGCCAGGATGGTGTTCGTCGGCCCGGTGTTGAAGAACAGGCAGAAAACGGCGCCGAATACGAACAGCCAGGCCCAGGGAAACGGCGCGATCAGCACCAGCAGCAGCATCGGAAACGCCAGGGCCATCGTGACGCCGGACACGAGGAAGTACGAGCCGGGAATCCTGGGCCGCAACCAGTCGCCGGCCAGGCCGCCCCCCAGCGTGGCGATCAACCCGGACACGACCACGATGGCGCCGAAGATGGTGTTGATCGGACCGAGCTTTGGCGTGCGTACGGCATGCACGATGGACTTTTCATGCGTCTGCCAGTCGTCGTTACTCAGGAGCGCCCTGGCCGCGCCGGCAAACTCTGCTTCTTTTCGGAATTCGTGGTCCAGCAACGGCGTCAACTTGGCGGCGATGGCGCCCGGCAAGCCGGCGGGCAGTGAGGAGCTAGCCGGGCGGACCAGTTCGTCGCGCACCTCCACTGTCCACTGGAAGCGTGCTTCGCGCTCGTAGATGTAGGTCGGCATCCACACGGCAATGCCACCGACGGCGAAGGTCATGGCGGTCATGCCAAGCGTGTTGAGCCGGTAGGAGGGGATGCGTGCCAGCACCAGGTAGTCGCGCCAGCCAATCTGGCGGCCATGTTGAAGGCTTTTTTCGGCTTGCCCGCGTGCCGGCTCGCGGTGAGCCATGCACAATAGCCCAAGAAGGATGCCGGGCGGGACGACGAGGTAAAACGCCCAGCGCCAGCCCAGGGCCGTGTCCGCCATGGCGCCGCCGAGCACGTAGCCGAGGGCGCCGCCCACGGGGATGGCCATGTAGAACCAGGCCAGCACTCGTCCGCGCATCATGATCGGATACATGTCCGAGATCAAGGTCGGGGCCGTGGGACCGTAGGCCGCCTCGCCCACGCCGACGAAGCAGCGCGTCGCCAGCAGCAGAAAGTACGTCTCCGCAAGACCCGAAGCGCCGCTGGCGATGCTCCACAAGATCACGCCTGTGGACACCAGCAGCCAGCGCGACATCCGGTCGCCGAGCCAGCCGAAGACGGGAGCCAGCAACATGTACGAGACGAGAAAGGCCGTCGTCAGCCAGCCCATCTTGGTCTTGGCCAGCGGATCGTCGGGGACAAACGTCTGCTCGATCTTGGGCAGAACCGCCGCCAGTACCTGGCGATCGATGTAGTTGAAGAGATTGATGGCGAGTAGCAAGATCAGGGCGGAGCGCGCGCCGGGAAGAGGGGATGCTGGGCCGGTGTCGCCTGGCGAAGCGGCAGTTGCCGGAGCGGTCATGCGCGGATCCTCAGCGACTCACTCGTCCTTGGCCTTTTTCTTCCGCTCCTCGTCTTCCTCCTCGATTTCGTCGCGTTTCAGATGGTCGCCGATGATCTCGTGGATCAACATGCCGGCGGCCCAGGCGCCGACCAGGCCGGCGCCGCTGTCGTCCCCCTGCCGGGCAAAGACGACGTCGGTGGCACGGACTTGCTCGGCGCTGGCAGGCGGCATCTCGCGGCCGACGGCAGCCACGATCTGCTCCTGGTTCGCCTCAAGAGCAGCAGTCTGACTGTTCGCCATCACGTCGAAAGATTCGCTGGACATGGTGCGGCCTCCGATGAAGAGCGAGTCCCGTTCGCTTCCCGATCAATGCCATGATACCATGTCGCGGCCGAATAGGTAGCCTGCACGCCGTCGCCGCAAGTCAATCTCAAAACGCGGAGCGAAGAATCGCTTCCAGGTCGTCGGCCGTGACGGGACGGGGGTTGACGCGCAGGATGCGCTTGATGCCGAACGCCTTGTCGGCAAAGGGGCGAAGCTGCTCGTCGCGCACTCCCAGATCGCGCAGGCGCGTGGGTATCCCGATGTCAGCGCGCAACTTCTCGACGGCGGTGATGGCGCGCTCCGCCGCGGCCGCCTCTGAAAGTCCGGAGACGTCCTCGCCGAGCAAGCGGGCGATGGCCGCAAACTCACGCGTGCGCGCCGGCATGTTGAATCGCATCACGTATGGCAGGAGCAAGCCGTTGCCAGCCCCGTGCGAGCAGTGCGTGGCGCCGCCGACCGGATACTCCAGGGCATGGACGACGGCGACGCCGACATTGGAAAACGCCATGCCGGCAAAGGTCGCGCCCAGCGCCATGCCGTCACGTGCTTCGAGGTCCTGCCCGCTGGCAACGGCGCGGCGCAAATTGGCGCCGATCAAGGCGATCGCCTTCTCGGCAAGGATATCGCCCAGCGGGTGGCGGCCCTGGTAGACGCTGCGCTCGCCGTCCGGCAGCGGAAACGACTCGTTGTCCACGGCGGTGTAGGCTTCGATCGCATGGGTAAGAGCATCGATGCCGCTGTCCGCGGTCACCTTCGCCGGGCAGGAAACGGTCAATAGCGGATCGACCAGGGCGATGCGCGGTCGCAAGTAGTTGCTGAGAATACCGACCTTGATCTGGTTCTCGGTGTCGGTGAGAACGGTGGCGGCGGAGACTTCGGAACCGGTGCCGGCGGTCGTGGGAATGCAGATGAGCGGCGCGATCGGGCCGGGAATCCGATCATCGCCGACGTAGTCGTGCGGCTTGCCGCCGTGGCTCAAAACGGCCGCCGTGATCTTGGCCAGGTCCATGTTGCTGCCGCCGCCGAGGCCGACCACCACATCCGGCTGAACCTTGCCGGCCAGGGCGATGGCCTGTTCCGCGGCCCGCATCGACGGCTCCGGCTCTCCATCGCCAAACACGTCCACGGCCAGTCCCGCGCCAAGCAGCGGCTGGCGCACCTTGTCAACCACGCCGGCACGGATCAACACCGGGTCGGTGACGAGCAGGGCACGCCTGGCCCTCAGCCGTGCCACCACTTCGCCGAGGTGCTTGACGGCGTCGCGGCCGAAGATGAAACTGGTCGCTGTGTGAAAGGTCCAGATGGTTCGCATGATGGTCATGTCGAAGGATTGCCAGGAGGAACAACAACGTCGTGCGGTCTTTTCTACGGCAACATGCCGGCAAAAGCATCGGCAGCGCGTCAATGAATGGAGTCCTGACAAAACGACCCGAGGCTGTATGATGACGGCTGCCCCGCTATAATGGGGCGATCATGCAACTTGCCTTCAGCACCAATGCGTACTTGAAGTTTTCCTTTCAGGAAGCCGTGCGCCGGCTGGCCCGTATCGGCTATCGCGGCGTGGAGATCATGGCCGACGTGCCGCACGCCTGGCCGGCCTGCTTGCTCGACGAGCAGAAACAAGCCATCCGCACTTCGCTCGCCGAGAATCGCCTGGCGATCTCCAACATCAACGCTTTCATGATGAACGCCATCAGTGATGCCCGGCAGAAGTACTGGCATCCCTCGTGGATCGAGCCGGACCGCCACTATCGGCAAGTTCGCATCGACCACACCTGCCGGGCCTTGACGCTGGCGCGCGAGCTGGGAGCGCCGTGCATCACCACGGAACCGGGCGGGCCAGTGGAAAAGGGCGCCTCCTGGTCGGCGGCGCTGAAACTTTTCGTCGAGATGATCAAGCCGGTCGCGGAGCACGCCGAGAAGGAGGGCGTGCTGCTGCTCGTGGAGCCGGAGCCGGACCTGCTCATTGAAAAGGCGGACCAGTTCCTGGAGTTCATGCAGCATATCGACTCGCCGGCCGTTGGTTTGAACTTCGACATCGGGCACTTTTACTGTGTGGGCGACGACCCTGCCGCCACCGTGCCGAAGATGGCCAGGTTCACGCGCCACTATCATCTCGAGGACATCGCTGCCAGCCGGGTGCACCATCACCTGGTCCCCGGCGAGGGCGCGATTGACTTCGCCGCCACGCTCAAGGCGATCCAGGCGACCGGCTACGACGGCTGGGTCACCATTGAACTGTATCCTTACGTCGATGATCCCGATCCGGCAGCAAGGACAGCATTCATGCGAATTCACGACATCATGAAAGAATGCAGCTTGTAACCGAGTTTTCAGTTGATCCGTTGTCAGTGTTCAGTCAAGCAATGTCTGAACCGGAAAACTGCACACTGAAAACTGAAACCTTCCCATGCGACATCCTCGACTCCTGGCCCTGGCTCAACTCGTGCGGCTGCCCAATGTGTTTACCGTTTGGGCGGACATCGGCATGGGCGCGCTGGTGACGGGGGCGCTGCCGGAGCAGATCGTTCCCTTCGGATTCGTCCTGCTGGCATCGACGTGCCTGTACTGGGCGGGGATGGTGTGGAACGACTATTTCGATGTTGAGCAGGATGCGAAGGAACGGTCGTTCCGGCCATTGCCGTCAGGGCGCATCAAGCGATCCACGGCGAGTATCATCGGCGTTCTGCTCATCACGGCCGGACTGGCTTGTGCCATGTTCGCCGACATTCTCATCATGAGGACGGCACTGCCTTTGCTCGCCGGTTGCCTTGCGATGCTGATCCTGGCTTATGACTACTGGCTGAAACGAACCTGGCTTGGCCCGGTCGCCATGGGTGGCTGTCGGTTTTTCAACATCCTCCTGGGATTGTCGCTGGTGCGCGACATGCCCGCGGGCGTCGGCATCACTCTGGCCCTCGTGGTTGGGACTTACATCGCCGGGGTGACCTGGTTTGCGCGCACGGAGGCACGCACCAGCAAACAGAACCTCTTGCTGGCGGCGGCCGGCGTGATGCTCGCCGCCCTGCTGCTTTCCTTGACCGTGCCCGGCCTGGCCGAGAACCAGGGGGTCGGCACCACTCGAACGTCGCCTTTCTTTCCATACCTGCTTGTGGCATTCGGCTTTTACGTGGGCATGCCGCTGAGCCGGGCCATCGCCAATCCGCAGCCAGCCAGGGTTCAGGCGGCCGTCAAACGCTCATTGCTGGGACTGATCCTGCTCGATGCCATCCTGGCCACAGCGCTGGCCGGCACGGAAGCGATCGTGCTCGCCGTCCTCGTTTTTCCCGCCATCTTCCTGGGGCGCTGGCTGTATTCGACCTGATCGACAATGACGCCTGAACCTGCCATCACCGATGCCAATGCGCGAAGCTGGAAAGGCGCGCTCCGGCAGGTCGTCATCCTCACGGCCATCATGCTGGCGTCGCTGGGCGGCTACTTGCTGGTGCTGAAGACGCGCGGGCCGGCGGCGCAGATCACAACTCATCTGCCGCTGGATGAGATCGTTCCCTTCGAGCCGGCATGGGTGTGGGTCTACCTGATTCCGTATATCCTCGGCCCGCTGGCATTCGGTCTCATGCGGCCGGCGACGTTTCGCTGGTACATTCGCCGCGGCATCGTGCTGGTCGTGATCTCGCTGGCCATCTTCGCCGTCGTGCCGACGCGCACCGCGGCGCGGCCTACGCCCCACCTGGGCGACGGCCTCACCGCCAAGATGTACAAGGACATGGTTGAGATTGACGAACCCCCTGCCAACGCCGCCCCCAGCCTGCACGTGAGCCTGACGTGCCTCCTCGCGCTCGCTTTGTTGCGCGATTTCCCGCGCGGGTGGTGGCTGTTCGTTCCGGCCGTGCTCGCGGTGTGGCTGGCCACGCTGCTCACGCGGCAACATCATTTGATCGATGTGGTCAGCGGCGCGGCCCTGGCGATAGCGGCTGTCTGGTGCTGGCCGACAACTGACGATTCAGCCAGTGCAAATGTACCGATCGAAATCAGGGATGCGCGTGCGTAAGAAGCTGGCGCAGACAAGCTTGTGTGAACGTCGCTTGGTATTCTCGCGCGCGGTATTGCACGCGAAACTGCCAAGCGAGCTCCCCACACGCTCGTCTGAATACCTGCGATGTTCGACTATTGGATCGAGCCAACGCAACTGATACGATCCCAGCAGGTTTCTCAAACTGCGACTGGCTGGACGGGGACAGTCATGCTCGTCGGACAGCAAATCGGCCCTTTCGCCATCGAGAAGGAGCTGGGCAGCGGCGCGATGGGGACGGTGTATCGCGCGCGGCACATGGAGAAGGGGACGCGCGTGGCCATCAAGATCATGGCCCCCGGACTGGGCACCAGCTCGAACGCCCAGGCCCGTTTCAAGCGCGAGGCCGACATCCTCAAGCAGCTCAAGCATCCCAACATCGTCCGCCTGTACGCCAGCGGCCGCTTGAAGAACACGCCGTTCTACGCGATGGAGTACATCGAAGGCGAATCGCTCGATCACCTGCTGCTCCGCCGCGGCCGGGTCACGTGGGAGGAAGTCGTCACGCTCGGCAAGCAGCTTTGCGCGGGCCTGCAGCACGCGCACGAAGCCGGCATCATCCATCGCGACCTGAAGCCCTCCAACCTCATGATCCTGCCGGACGGCACAGTCAAGCTGACCGACTTCGGCATCGCCAAGGATATCGACGAGACCGGCCTGACGGCGACCAACTGCACCGTCGGCACGGCATCGTACATGTCCCCGGAGCAGTGCCGCGGCGAGAAGAACCTCACCGGCAAGTCGGACCTGTACTCAATGGGCATCATGTTTTACGAGTTGTTGACGGGGCGAAAGCCCTTCCAGGCCGACAGCCCGATGGAGGTTTTCCTGCTGCATGATCGCGGCACGTTCGAGAGGCCATCGCGGATCATTCTCGATATCCCCGTCTGGCTCGACAACCTGGTGTGCCAGCTCCTGGAGAAGAAGCCGGAGCAACGACCGTTCGACGCCAGCACCGTCGGGCAGGCGCTGGAACGGATCAAGGACAAGGTCGAGGCCCAGTCGAGCGCCGGCATCGAGGCCGCCAAGGCCCGCAAGATCGACCGCAGCAGCCACCACGTCAAGATGGACGAGACCGACAGGGAAGCCGCCCGTACGCTGCTGGGCAAGAAGAAAAAAAAGAAGACGGAGGCGTTCTATCGCAAGGGCTGGTTCCAGGCGGTGGCGATCAGTGCGATCCTGCTCGCACTGGGATATGTTTTCTACGCGACGTTCATCAAACGTCCCGGTGCCGACAGTCTGTATCAGGAAGCGAGCCGGCTACGCACGCAGGACGCCAAGGCCGCGCGAAACGGGCCGATCCGGCAGTTCCTTGAGTATTACCCGGAGGACAGCCGGGCCGGCGTTGTGCAAGGCTGGGCCGACGATTATGACCGCGAGTTGCTTGACAAGCAACTGCACACGCGCCGCAAGGCCAACTTCGCGGCTGACGAACCCGAGAAGCTCGCGCGCCGCGCACTCGACGCGGAGGACAACGGGGAACGCGACAAGGCAGACAAGGCATGGAGCCAGCTCGCCGAGTACAAGTCGAAGAAGTCGAGCAACGCCGATGACCGCACCTGGGGCCTGCTCGCCGAAGACTACCTCAAGAAGCTCAAGGAGGTCGATGAACTCTATGATAAGTTGCGTGAGCGTGCGGCGCAGGCGCTCAACAAGAAGAGCAAGGACAACGACAAGAAGCCGGCCGGGAAAGGAACGGACGAGGAACAGGTCGCGCTGGACGCACTCCGGGCCGAGCTTCGCAAGGACGCCAAGGATGCCGAACAACGGTGGAACGAGTTGAAGACCCGCGCCCGGGATGAAAAAACGTTGCGAATTTGGTATCTGCTGGCCGCCCAGCGTGCCCGGCAGGCGGCGGCTGGAACGAAGAAGTGAACAAGGAGTCGCTCATGCTCTACACTGTCCCGCCTGAACCGGAGAAACCTGCGGTTTCCACGAATCGCGCCGGAAGTTCAGGCGCAGGCCCGGCGTATGCACGCGCCGCCGACTTGCTCGATGCCGGCAAGTCGCCCGAGGAGGCGTATGACACGCTGATCGGGGAAGGTGTTGAAGCCGCGCTTGCCGAATCGGTGATCGACGATTTGCTGGCGCCGCGCCGCCGCCGCCGGCCGCGAACGCGGCGCATGGGCCAGCATCAGGCGGATGTGGAGTTGTTGTCAGCCGCGATGCACGGATCCGCCGACGATTGGAAGGAAATCGGCAAGCGCAACATGTTCTTCGGCGCAATGTGGTGCATCGGCGGACTGGCAGTGACGGTCATCACCCTGGCAGCCGCCTCCCAGGGGCAGGGCGGCGGCACCTATGTAATCGCCTGGGGCGCCATCCTTTTCGGCGGCGTGCAGTTCCTGCGAGGCCTGTCGCAGGCTGCCGGTGGCGCCCCGCGGTGAAATCGTGAGGCAAGACTTGCCGCGCCTCGGTTAACTTGGATCAAGCTTGGAGTCGTCATGATTCGCGTCTTCCTGACACTGACTCTCACCATGGTGTTGCTGCCCGCCGCAGCGCGAGCTGACGAAGCCTCGTTGCGAATCGCGATTTTCGAGGCGGACATCACGCCGCCACTGGGCACGCCCCTGTGTGATGGACTGGTGATGCCGGCGAAAGAGATTGTCGATCCGCTCATGGCACGCGGCAGCGTCTTGCTTACCTCCGAGCGGCCGATCGTCCTGTGCGCCATGGACTGGGTGGGCGTTGGCAACAGCGGCTACGAGGCGTTTCGCGAGGCGCTCGCCAAGGCCGCTGGCACGACGCGCGAGCGCGTCGCCGTCCATTGTCTGCATCCGCATGACGCTCCCGGCTGCGACTTCGAGGCCAATGATCTGCTCGTGCCCTACAAGCTGGGCGGCAAGTTGTTTGATCCGAAGTTCGCTCGGCTGGCGATCGAGCGCGTTGCCGCCGCCGTCGCCCGGTCTATCAAGAAACCATTGGCCGTCACGCACATTGGCACTGGCAAGGCGAAGGTCTTCGAGGTGGCATCCAGTCGTCGGCCTCTGGGACCAGACGGCAAGGTCAAATTCGTCCGCTACAGCGCGACCAAGGACCCGAAGATGCGTGACGAACCGGAAGGCGTGATCGATCCCTACGTGCAGGTCTTGAGCTTCTGGGACGGAGATCGGCCGCTGGCATCGTTGACTTATTACGCGACCCACCCGCAAAGCTACTATGGCAAGGGCGGCGTGAGCTGCGACTTCCCCGGTCTGGCTCGCGGTCGGCGCGATCGCGCCCTGCCCAACGTTGCCCACATTCACTTCAACGGTGCCGGCGGCAACATCACGGCCGGCAAGTACAACGACGGCTCACCGGGCAACCGACCTGTACTCGCAGATCGCTTGGCGAAGGGGATGAAAGAAGCCTTCGACTCGGTGAAGAAGTCGCCGGTCACAGGAAAGGACGTGGCCTGGCGCGTCGTCCCGGTTGCGCTGCCGTTGAGCAAGATTTACAACACGAAAGATCTCAAGTCGCGTGTCGCGAATGACAAGGTGGCGCCGCTGGATCGCATGCGCGCCGCCCGCGCTCATGTCTGGGCGCGGCGCTGCGAAAACGGCGAGAAGATCGATCTCACCTGCCTGCGCGTCGGCCCGGCCTACGTGCTGCACATGCCCGGCGAACTGTTCGTGGAATATCAGCTGGCGGCCCAGAAGCTGCGGCCGGATTCGCCGGTGATGATGGCCGCCTACGGCGACTATGGCCCCGGCTACATCGGCACCGCCATCTCCTACACCCAGGGAGGCTACGAAACCGGCCCCGTCTCGCGCGTGGCGCCCGAAGTCGAGCCAGTGCTCACGCGCGCCATGCAAGAGCTGCTGAAGTGATGCTTGCGTTTCGCACTCGCGCACTCGCGCGGTCGCGCGGGCACATGCGAGCGCGAAACGTAAACCAGCAAGCTTTACCCCACGCGCACGCGCTTGATCTTCTGCTTCCCCATGCGCACGATCAGGTCATCATCGACGGTGATGTTTGCCTTGGGGTCGGTGACCTTGTGCCGGTCAGGTCCGATGGAGACACTGCCGCCCTCCACCGCACGGCGGGCGTCGTTGTTGCTCGCCGCCATGCCAAGCAGCACCAGCAGCTTGCAAATCCAGATCTTGCCATTGGCAAGCTCGGTCGCGGAAATGGCCGCTTCAGGAACGTCGTCGGGATCCTTGCCGCCGGCGACGCGTTGCTCCCAGGCGGCGGCAGCGCCCTCAGCCTCGGCGGCGCCGTGATAGAACGCGACGATGTCCTTGCCGAGCTGTAGCTTGGCATTGCGCGGGTTCGTCCTTGTCGCGTCAATGAAGGCGTCGATTTCGTCGGGGCCGTGATCGGTGAGTAGCTCGAACCACTCGCGCAGCAGCGTGTCCGGGATGCGCATGACCTTGGCGATCATCTCAAAAGGCGCTTCGGCGACGCCGATATAGTTGCCCAGGCTCTTGCCCATCCGCCGTTCGCCGTCAAGGCCGCGCAGGATGGGCAGCGTGATGCACACCTGCGGTTCCTGCCTGGCGTCGCGCTGCAGATCCCGGGCCACCATCAGGCTGAAGAGCTGCTCGCTGCCCCCCAGCTCGATGTCGGCCTTGATCTCGACGCTGTCGCGCCCCTGCATGAGCGGATAAAGGCACTCATGCAGATAGATGGGAGTACCCTTCTTCATGCGCTTGGTGAAGTCGTCGCGCTCCAGCATCCGTTGCATGGTGATCTGGCTAGTGAGGGCGAGGACATCGAGAAACGCGAACTTCTTGAACCAGTCGCCGTTGTGCGTGACCTCGGTCTTGCCGATGTCGATGACCTTGCTAACCTGCTTCAGGTAGTCGCGGGCATTGGCCTCGACCTGCTCCTCGGTAAGGCGAGCACGAGTCTGGTCGCGGCCGCTGGGGTCGCCGACCAGGGCAGTGTAATTGCCGATGATCAACACTGCCTGATGGCCTAGCTCCTGAAACAGCCGCAGCTTGCGCAGCGGTACGGTATGTCCTAGATGGACATCGATGCCTGTGGGGTCGATGCCGTACTTGACGCGCAACGGCTTGCCGGTCTGGACGCTGCGTTCCAGCTTCTGCCGCAACTCGTCTTCGGGGACGATCTGCTCGACGCCACGGCGGATCAGGGCCAGTTGCTCGGCGACAGGTTTCATTTCATTGGCCAATCTTTATTCTCGGTTCTCACTCGCGCCACGCCACCGGGTTGCTCAGCCGGCCGACGCCGCTGATGTCGATGTGCACCTGGTCGTTCGGGGCAAGACTGAAATCGTCCGGCGGAACGATGCCTGTGCCAGTGAGCAGCACGACACCTTGTGGAAAGGAGTTTTCCCGGCCGAGCCATTCGACCAGGTCATCGAATGGCCGGGCCATGCGGGCAATGCTGGTCGAGCCATCGAATACCACGGCATTGCTGCGCTCGATGAGGAGGCGGATCGAAACGTCCGCCAGCGGCGGCATGGCTTCGGCGAGCGTGATTACCGGACCGATCGAGCATGACCGGTCGTAGACCTTGGCTTGCGGAAGGTACAGCGGATTCTCACCCTCGATATCGCGGGCGCTCATGTCGTTGCCGATGGTGAAGCCGACAATCCGCAGCCGCGGCGAGATCACCAGGGCCAGTTCCGGCTCGGGGACGCTCCAGCGGCTGTCACGGCGGACGTGGACGGGCTGGCCCGGCCCGGAGACGCGCGGGGCGTTGGCCTTGAAGAACAGTTCCGGGCGTGGGGCGGTGTAGACCAGGTCGTAGAACCTGGCCGCCCCGACGGATTCGCGCTCGCGGGCCTCCTGGCTGCGCTTGTAGGTGACGCCGGCCGCCCAGATTTCCTGCTGATCGACGGGCGCCAGAAACGTCACCTCGCTGGTCGGCACGCTGGGGCCGCGGTCGTCGATAAGATTGTGCGCCAACCGGGAGGCGTGCTCGGCATGCAAGATGTCGCTGAGGGTATTACGGCCGACGTCCAGCAGTCGCACCTGATCATCGACGAGTGCACCGACACGAATTTCTGCGTTTTTGAGTTGAACCTTGCAAAGCCGCATGAGTGATTGATCTCGCAGGATGGTTGCCAGTATCACGTCAGGGGAAATTGTGGCATTCGGCCAGGAAATGGCAAGCGCTCGGCGCCGCGAAAGAGCCGCAAGCCACTGGCTGTTGCCGGCGTGATCCATAGATCATCGACCATGACACCGATAGCTTACATGCCTCGTGTGGCGGCCTTGGCCGCGTTGTTGCTCGTGCCGCTCTCAGCAGGCGCCGACGCCGAGCGCCATCCGCGCACGATCTACTTCACAACGGGCGACCACCAAGACTTGCTTGGGCTGCCTCTCGACTCGAAAGCCACCATCGAAGCGACCTTTGAAACCATCCGCCAGCGCTATCACGTGACCAGGGTCTGGTGGCGCGGCGGGCAGGATGAAGTCTGGGGCAAGGAGTTCTTGCTGCGCAAGGAGAACCGCATGTTCGCCCGGATCTGGCAGTGGTGGAAGGACCTTGCCTATGAGAAGGTGGGCACCAACCGCATCGCCGTGCGCGCTGCCCGCGATCGCGGCATGCAGATCTGGATGGCCTACGGGCTTTTCGACAATGGCTCGCAGGCTGATGCTGGCTACGTTGGTTTCCCCTATGCCATCGAGGATCGATTGCGGGTCAAGCATCCGGAATGGGCGCCGTTGAACCGCTTCGGCACCTGGCGGCAGGGCGGGCCCATAGAGTTCGCCTACCCCGGCGCGCGCAAGGGCATGGTCGAGTATCTTACCAGGCACGTCGTCGAAGGCGGCTACGATGGCATCGCCTTTCTCACCTACGCCGAGAATTTCAGCCAGCGTTACGAGGACGAGTTTGGCTTCAACCAGCCGATCGTGGACGAGTTCAAGAAGCGTCACGGCGTGGACATTCGCACTCAGCCTTTCGACAAGCAAGCCTGGTCCAAGCTGCGCGGCGAGTATCTCACGCAGTTCTTGCGCGAATTGCGTGCCGCGCTCTCCAGGCACGGCAAGAAGATTGCCGTCTGCGTGGACGGCAAGAACCCGCACCTGCCGACGAACTGGAACATCGATGGCGGCGTTCGCACCGCCGGGACGATTCACTTCGACCTCGCGACCTGGGCGAAGGAGCATCTGGTCGATGAGGTGAACGTGTACGCTCCGTCGTCGGACGAAGCCGTGGCTGCCTGCCTGAAAGCGACCAAGGGGACCAGGGCACACACGTCGGTGTTCCGGACGCGCGGAAAGTTGCCGGACGGCACTCCCCGAATCATGTTCGTCGGCCAGGAAATCGAATCCGGTTTCGACTGGGAGAACTTCATCGACTGGCCCGACGAGAAGCTCACGCCACAGGCAGCAGAGGCACTCAAGACCGGGGACGCCTACGCCCGGCGGCGCTTGCTTCTGGCAGTCGCGAGGAAAAAGCAGAAGATTCCGCTGGCCGACATCGCGGCGGCAGCCCAGGACAAGGACGTTTTCGTCCGCCGAGCGGCGCTGCGGGCGCTGGCGATTCTGGGCGATGCATCGGCCAAGCCTGCCGTCGAACGCGCCTTGCTGGACTCGGAAAACTCGGTTCGCTGGCAAGCAGCGCTGGTTCTGGGCCAGCTTTCCGGTCCCGCCTCGGTGACCAAGATTCTCGAGGCGGCCGCCCGCCACGACAGCACTTTTCAATTCAACTTCCGTGCCGTTCCCGAAGTACTCAAGAATCTGTCACGCAATGCCGGCAAGGGCAAGACGCTCGGTCCAGCGGAGAAAGCGCTTATCGCCAAACTGATTGCCAGTCCCGATGCCCGGATGCGCGAGATGGCGCTTTACTGCTTTAAGCTCGTTGGTGCTCCAGCCACGCCGGAAATGGAAAAAACACTGCTGCGAGTGATCCGCGACGATCCTAGCCCGTTTGCCAAGGAACTGGCCATGACGAACCTGCGCAGCAGCTTCGGAGCGACGCCGCGCGTGATCGCAGCCATCCTTGCCGCGATGCAGGATGCCGACACTGCCGTGCAGGTTCGCGCCGTGACCACCCTGGCGGAGGCAATGTCGCCCAAGGGACTGCCGAGGGCCGAGCGTGACAAGGCAATCGGGCACATCACGGATTTCTTCCGGCTTTATGGCGACGGCAAGCGCCCGGATGCTGACTGGGGCTGGCGCGAGGTTGGCAACGCGTTGCTGCTGTTTGGCAACGATGGCCGGGCAGTCCTGGAAAATCTGATGGCCGCGGAGCCAAACAGAAGTCCGCGCCTGGCGGACCTGGCCTGGCGAGTCCTTTACCTCCGCCAGGGCGACCGTTTTTACCCAATCACCGAGAAGGAAGATCGACAAGCGCACGCCAAGCGACCATGAGGCCTTTCGCCGCACGACCCGCGGCTGGTACACTGAGGTCGTTGCCCCGGCTGAGGTTCCCTTCATGAGTCGGTTACTGGTCATCGGACTCGTGCTCTGGAGCGTCGCCAGCGCGGACGCCGGCTTGCATTATTCCGGGGAGGCATTCGCGGAACTGCCGGCGCAATGGCGCGGCTTCCTGCTCGATCAGCGCAATCTGCGGCAGATCGCCGTTCCCGCCCGTCCGAAAACGCCAGCGTCGCCGCTGCGCGTGCGCTATCTCGACGAGATTCGCAAGCTCGAAGAGAAGGACGGACTCGATGCCGATCAACTTGCCGACCTGGGGGCGCTGCACCTGCGTCTTGGCGATGTGGCCAGGGCCGTGACAGTGCTCCGCGTGGCACAACGCAAGCACCCGGAGCATTTCCGCATCGCCGCCAACCTGGGCACGGCATGGCAACTTCATGGCGACCTGGTGAAGTCGGCCGAGGCGTTGCAACAAGCCGTCCGCCTGGCCCCGCCGCGATTCCGCCGTGCCGAGGAGTATCACCTCAAGCTCGTGCGCCTGCGGCTCAAGAGTCTCAAGGACAGGCAAGGACTGGATGATCTCTTCGGTGTGCGCTTCATCGGTCGGGAAGGCGAGTATGCTCCGGGCCTGTGGTCCGACATGGAGCGCAAGAAACTGCCGGCGGGCGCGGTAGGCATCGCCCAGCAACTCGCGCTGTGGCTGCCGGAGGACGGTCGGCTGCTGTGGTTGCTTGCCGAGTTGGCCGGCGCCCATGGTGATGTACGCAGCGCGGCGGCCATGATGGACGGTTGCGTGACGCAGTTCGGCCTGGCCGACCCTGAGCTGAAGCGCCATCGGCAACTCACCCGCGCCGCGGCCGACAAGCTGCCGCGCGGCACCCTGGGCTCGCGCGGGCCGCACGAGGAGCACACCGGCAGTCTGGCGACGCGCTCGCGCCGGCCGCTCGTCAGCCGGCTGAATCTCGCAGACTTACCCGCAATCTCCGATACCGGCGTCAACACGATGCCCTGGGAACTGCTGGCGCAGACCGTCGTGGACGCGAAGTTTCGCCCCAGCTTCGCCAGGTATCTGAAGGACCTCGACGGCAAGCTGGTCTCGATCACCGGCTTCATGCAGCCTTTGCGCGAGGACGATGAGCTTCGCGCCTTCCTGTTCATCGAATATCCAGTGGGTTGCTGGTACTGCGAGATGCCGGAGACAGCCGGCATTGCCTATGTCGAGCTGCCGGAAGGGAAGTCAGCACCTTTTCGCCGCGAGCTGGTGCGCATCGTCGGCCGCTTGCAGCTCAACGCGGGCGATCCGGAGGATTTCCTTTACGCTATTCGCGATGCACGCGTTTCGGAAGTGGATTGACATGATCGTAATCAATGAACGCATCGCGCTCGCCGCGGAGGAAATTTCCTGGAAATTCGCGCGCTCGGGCGGGCCGGGGGGGCAGAACGTCAATAAGGTTGCTTCCAAGGCGATGTTGTTCTGGGACCTGGCGAGCAGCCCCGGCGTGCCGGA
This sequence comes from Planctomycetota bacterium, assembly GCA_016873095.1. GTDB lineage: Bacteria > Planctomycetota > Planctomycetia > Gemmatales > Gemmataceae > VGYC01. Next base: position 23,419 of record VGYC01000084.1, read on the forward strand.
CGATGTGAAGAGCCGGCTGCGCTCGCTATTTCCCAGTCGCGTGACGACGGCAGGCGCGTTCCTCGTCAGCTCGCAGCGATTTCGCGACCAGGAGCGCAATCGCCAGGATTGCCTGGACAAGCTGCGCGAGTTGCTGCTGCAAGCGGCCCACCAGCCGCGCAAGCGCTGTCCGACGCGGCCCTCACGCTCGTCGCGCGAGGCGCGGCTCCAGGACAAGAAACATCGCGCCGCCCGCAAGAGCGCCCGCCGGTCTCGCCCTCCGGATTGAACGGCATTCGAGCTTAGCACCGCGAGGAAAACCACATGACTCCCAGCTATGAGCTCAAGGATCCCACGCAGGTGCTCAGCCCCAGCTTGCTCTTCTACAAGGATCTCATCCAGGCGAACCTGCGGCGGATGATCGATATCGCAGGCAGTGTCGAGCGTCTGCGCCCGCATATCAAGACGCACAAGACGCGTGAAATCGTCGGCCTGGCGATGGACATGGGCATCCGCAAGTTCAAGTGCGCTACCATTGCCGAGGCGGAGTTGCTGGCCGACTGCCACGTGCCGGACGTGCTGCTCGCTTATCCGCTGGTCGGGCCCAATTGCGAACGGATGGCCAGGCTCGCCCAGACTTATCCGGAATGTCGGTTCGCCGTCATCGCCGATCATCCCGCACCGGTGCAAGCGTTATCCGCCGCGATGGCCCGGACCGGCACGCAGGTTTCGGTGATGCTCGACGTCGATGTTGGTCAGCATCGCACCGGCATCGTCGCCGGTCCGCCCGCCATCAAGATCTACGAGCAATTCGCGCGCTCGCCGGGGCTAGCGCCGGGCGGGTTGCACATTTACGATGGTCACAATCATCAGGAGAACGTTGCGGACCGCGAAGCCGCTGTCCGGCAAGGCATCGTCCCGGTGCTGGAGATGCGCGACACGCTCGAGAAGATGGGCGTGCCCGTGCCGCGGCTGGTGCTGGGCGGAACGCCGACCTTCAGCGTCTTTGCCAAGCTGGCGCTGCCGAAGGGGGAATGCTCGCCGGGCACATGCGTGCTGCACGACGACGGCTACGGGCGGCGCTTCGCCGATCTGGCCGGCTTCGTGCCGGCGGCGGTGCTGCTGACACGCGTCATCAGCCGGCCCACGCCGCGCCGCGTTACCTTCGACCTCGGCTACAAGGCCGTCGCCAGCGATCCGCCCGCCGGCAAACGCCTCATCCTCCTGAATGTCCCGGAATACGAGGCGGTGCTGCAAAACGAGGAGCACCTCGTCATCGAAACTCCAGCCGCCGAGCGCTTTCAGCCGGGCGACGTCGCCTACGCGATTCCGACGCACATCTGCCCCACGTCGGCGATGCACCGCCACGCCTATGTCGTCGAAAACGGCACCGTGACAGGCCAGTGGGAAATCGTGGCGCGCGATCGAGTTCTGGGTGTGTGATCCTAACGGTCAAAGAATTCCCGTTGCGGATATTCGTTTGGCGCCACCCAGCGTTCCAGGCGACGTTCGCCGCGTAGCATCACGATCGGCGACGGCACTTGCACTGGCAACTGCGTCAGCAGCTTGTGCAAATCGTCTACGCTGGCGACCGGCTGCTCTCCCAGCGACAGGATGACATCCTCCTCGGTGAGTCCGGCATGATCCGCGGGGCTGTCCGGCTCGACGGAAACGACCTCGACGCCCCCCTCCTGCAACAGTTCGAAGCGTTGGCGCACGTCCGATGCCAGCGGGACATTGCGGGCATGCAGCCCCAGATAGCCGCGGACGACCCGACCATGCTTCATCAGCTGCGGCAGGATGTGCTTGGCCATGTTGATGGGGATGGCGAAGCAGATGCCCTGCGCCGGCTGAATAATGGCAGTATTGATACCGATGACGCGGCCCTTGCTGTCCACGAGCGGGCCGCCGCTGTTGCCGGGATTCAGGGCCGCATCCGTCTGAATGACGTTGTCCACCAGGTGGCCGGTGATGCTGCGCAGCGTGCGGCCCAGGGCGCTTACCACTCCCGCCGTCACGGTCGACTCGAAGCCGAACGGACTGCCAATGGCGACGACCAGCTGCCCGACGCGCAGTCCGGCGGAATCTCCGAGCACGCCGTGCGGCAATGCGCTGCCTTCCGCCTGGACGATGGCGACATCGGTCCACGGATCGCTGCCGATCAGCCGACCTGACATCTCCCGACCATCGTTGAAACGGATGCGCGCTCGATCGTGATTGCCCATGACATGGGCGTTGGTGAGCAAGAATCCATCCGGTGTGAACAGGATGCCGGAACCCGCGCCTTGACGGCCGGCCCGGATATTGACGACCGCCGGCCGCAGGTCTTCCGCAACACGCACCACGACTCGCGAGTAGGCGTCCAGGGCTTCGTCTTCCTTGGGTGACGGTTGTGGCGGTTGAGCGGACTCGGCACCCGGATTGCCCGCAAGGAACTGCTGCCAGTAGCGCGTCATGTTCGTGCTCCGGTTGTTTCTTGGCCTGGGCGTCTCCATTTTACGTGAGCGGGTCAAGGGCGCGACTCTCGTGGTGCGATTCCGCCTCGGCGCCAGTCCGCAAGGCCTCACGACAGATCACTTTGCCTGGCCGGAGACGTCTTCGATCTCTTCCTGGCCGCGCGTGGAGATGGTTCCAATCTTCGAGGCGTCGAATTTCACCGCCATCAGATCGATCATGCGAATACGGCTGTTCTCGTAGGTCCGGAAGTAGTACCGACGATTCTTCAGGTCGCTGACACTGGTCCAGAGTGTGTAATCGGCCACCTGCTTGCCGTTATCGACGCCCCTGGCGGCGCCCTTTGGAATATCGAACTGGTTGAGGATGTGGAACGCTTGCAGCACGCCTGCCCTGGCCGTGTCCACCGGCAGCGCCGACTTCGAGAACGCCACGGCCCGCACGAATCGAGAGGGAGGCGTGAAATCCCCAGGCAAACCGAGCATACCGCTGCCCTGGCCAAACCCTTTCAGCTCCATCTTGCCGATCTTGAGCTTGGGCACATTGCTCACGGTCTGGTTGACGTAATTGCTCAGATTCGTCATGTGCCAGTCGAAGCTTGGCGAATTCGACATGACACCGAGCGGATTCTTGGGAATCTTGAGTTCGCCGGCGATATGTTCGAGCACGACGGAGTTGCCCCCAGCATCGCTCACGATGTAATGCACGGGCGGCACGAACCCCATATCTTTCTGCACGACATTGCCGACGCGTACATCCCTGGCGGCGACGACGGCTTCTGTCACGTCCGCGCAAGTACCGAGCAGCAGCGTGCCAAGTTCCCAGGGCGCCAGCGTCTTGCCGGCGTCGTCCGCCTTGATCGCTTGATACTTCGCAAAGCCGGGAAAGTAGAACAGGCCGATTTGTAGCCCTTTCTCGTTGAGGCCGTCCACCAGCACTGGCAGGTTGAACGCGTTCATGCCGACAACTCCGTACTTCGTGGTCCAGCGGCGTCCTTCCTTGCCGGTCGGAGTTGTGCCGACGTAGTCGATTCGCCTGGGCACGATGATGATGTTGGACTGAAGATCCACGGCAAATTCCAGTGTGCGCCCAAAAACCACCGCACCGTCCTTGGTCTTGATCGTGATTCCGGTGCAGGCCGAGGCGAACCAGTTTCCAGCGGTAGCGTACATGAGGACTGCCAGAAGCACGGCAACTCGCGAGTTGGCTTTCATCTGTATTTCTCCGGGGCAAGTGCGTTCCTGTCGAACAGACGCCGGTCTTGTTGAGAGGCTGATAACCTTTATATGGCTTCGCCGGAACAGCATTGGCGTTGAAGCCTACGTCCGTCCTTGCTAAGTAAAGCTTCAACGCAAGACGCCCGCGTGCCTGGCCCGGGAAACTCGCCAGCACTCTCACGCCTTGATCATCGAGAATCTGTCAAATGCGCAATCTACTCGGCCTGATAGTTGGCGTGCTTCTGGCGGTCAATGGCGCCGCCCAGACTGGAAAGGTTGCATTTCGCGACGATGGCACGATCCTGACCGACGGCAAGCCCTTTTTCCCGATCGGCCTCTATTACTGCTCCGAGGAGATTGAAGACGCCAGCGGCAAGTTGCTCAGTCGGCTCAAGGACATTGGATTCAACACCCTTGGCTACTATCGCTGGGGCCAGCCAGCCTGGCAGAAGGAGCTGGATCGGATTCACCAGGCCGGTATGAAGGTGTGGATTCGGGGCGAAAATGGCTTTGCCATCGATACGCCACAAATCGAGAAGGCGGCGTTGAAGCAGGTCCGGGAAATCCGCAATCACCCGGCACTGCTGTTCTGGGAATTCCAGGACGAACCCATCCTCAACACGGTTTCTATCGAGGGGTCTCGCAAGGGCTATCAGCTGGTCAAGCGTGAAGATCCCCATCATCCGCTGCTCGTGGTCGAATGGCCGGGTGCGGTGAGCCGGTTTCATCTCTGGAAGGGCATCGGCGATCTATTCGCCACCGATCTGTATCCGATCCCTCGCTCACGCGGATATGGCCGGCTGCCGAACCATGATATCACTCAGATGCGTGATTACCTCGAGGCCTTGAAGAAAGCTCATGGCGACCGTCCGCGGATGCTGGTCTTGCAGGCATGGAACTGGGAACCACTGAAGTACGGAACCAGCGGCTATCCGACGCTCGTTGAAAGCCGGTTCATGGCCTATCAAGCCGTGATCCACGGAGCCAAGGGACTCCATTACTATGGTCAGGTCCATTGCACGCGCCCGAATTCAGCGTCCGGCCTGTGGTCGGAGGCCAAGGATCCAAAGGTGAACCGGCAGGAGTTCGAGAAATGCCTCCAGCTGAACCGGCGTTTCTGGGATGAACACAAGCCGTTCTTCCAGGAACTGGCCAGGGCCAGCACGATCTTCCTTCTCCGTGAAGCCGAGCCGAAATTGCGGATCGTCGAGGTGAAGCGTGGGAAGCAGGCATCGGCAACCGCGTCCGGCATCGAATTCCTCACCAAGCAGGACGGCAAATCCATCTACCTGTTGTCGGTCAACGCCAACGCAAAGCCGCGGACAGCTACCTTCCAGTTGCCGACGTCGGCGCAGCAGGTTGCCGAGGTTCACGTCTTGTTCGAGAACCGGACGATTCCGGTCAAGAACGGCCGCTTCAGCGACGACTTCCAGGCGTACGCCACGCATGTTTATGCCACGACTTCCGCGCTGCCGCGACCATGACGGACGGCCTCAGGTCGTTCTCGCAGAATCGCCAAGTCAAGGCATGATGCACTGATGTCCGCCCGGGCGCACCGTCAACACGGGACATGGGGCGGTGCGGACCACGCTCTCGGCAACACTGCCGATGATCATGTGGGCCAGGCCAGATCGACCATGCGTGGCCAGTATGATCAAGTCGATCTCATGCGTGCGGGCGTAGCGGACGATTGCCGCTTTCGGCGATCCGTCAACGACAGCCTGAACAACCTTTCGGCCTGCCGACCATTGGTGATCAAGGACGCTGCGCAGGGAGTTCTCCGCCGCCGTCCTTGATTCCTGGACGTAGCTTGGCAGGTCCAGGCCCATACCGAAGGCGGGCGTGGAGGATAGATGCACCTCGAGCGTGTGAAGCAGATGCAATTCCGCATCAAACTTGGTGACCAGTTCGCAGGCATACTTGGTGGCCGTGGCCGAATAGTCGCTGAAATCAGTCGGCAGCAGGATTCGCTGGATTCGGATTGCCATGTCGTTTCTCCGGTGGCAGGGCGCAAGGTCGAGGAACCGACGTCATTCTTCCTTCTTCCGTGGCGGAGTCAACAGGGCGGTGATTCCTTCCCAGATGCCGGCGAAACGACTCTCCACCGTTCCGGTTGGATTCTTGGGGTCCAGCTGTGGCGGCATCTGTCCGATCAGGCTGGCCTTCTTGCCGGCGAACTCAAAGTCGATGGTGTGCGGATTGGCGCCGGGTTCCTTGCCCGATTTTGCCGGCAACTTTGCAAGCGCGAACTTTTCCAGAAGCGCTCCCAGTTTCATCAATTCCTTCTGGGTCAATTTGCCCTTCATCTTGGGCGTTTTCTTGTCATTGAACACGGTCTCCAAGGCCCAGGAACCATCGCGAGCGATGGTGTACTGCACTCCCGTGAAACCTGCGCAGCCACCCTGCAGTTGCAGGACCTTCAGCTGCTTGGTCAGCTTGCCGTCCTTGGTGAGGTAACCACCTCTAGGCAGACCGGCGCCGGCAAGAGCAGGAAGGCCGACGGATGACATGAGGCCGACGAATGACAGGATCATGGTTGCCAGACGCATGACGATTCCTCCTTACACTTGCCGGTCCCTGCAACGTCGCAGGGACGTAACCGGTTGGTCCCGCAATAGCACCTTCGAAGTCACTCCTGACGTCCGATATATCGAAACCGAGGCACGTCCTGCCCATCCACTTTCACTGGCTCCAGAAACATCTGCCTTGGTCGCACCCACAGGCCCCGGTCAGCATACTCCTGCCGGTAAACGACGAGTTCTTCCTGTGTTTCGCTGTGCCGGGCCACGCCGATTACAGTGTATTCATTGCCCTTGTAGTGGCGGTAGCGTCCAGGCAGGATCGAGTCTGTATCATTCATGAACGATCCTCGTCGCAATAAACTCGGCCAGATTCCTGGCATCATCGGTGCCGATCCTCAGCACGCCGCCGTTCGTGAAGCGCACGACCACGCAATCTCGGCCCCACAGGTTCCAGACCCAGCCGCCCCGGATGCTCAGGTGGATGCCCCAGCCGTCGAGAATCAATGTGCGCCCAACTGCGACCGTCTGGATGTCGGCGTAGCGGACCGTCCTGCGGAACAGAGGTATCGGCCCGAAGCGAATCGCCAGCACGTCGCCCCGGTCCGCGACAGTGAGGTGGTGAAACGCCGGGCCGATCAGGGCGATGAGCAAGCCCACACCGCCCGTGACGAAGCTGTCCGGAGTGCGCCCCACCAGCCAGGCAAGGGCGAGGCAGAGCAGCGCCGACCCGTAACGGATCAGGCACAACGGGGCCTTTTGTGTATGTTCGTAGGCCGTCGCCTGGCTGTCTACCTGCTGGTCGATCATCACATCGATCCTTGTAACAAACCTGGTCGAATCGGCGTCACCAGCCGACGTCTGGAACGATGTACTGGTCCGTCTTTGGCGGGCGGACATAGCTCCTGTCCGGGCGTCTGCGCGGCGGCAACTTCAGTGGTGGCGGCGTAGCGTCCTCGTAAGGGACCATGCGCAGCAGGTGAGCAATGCAGTTCAGCCGGGCACGACGCTTGTCGTCCGCCTCGACGGTGTACCACGGAGCTTGCTTGATGTCGGTATGGTTGAGTAGTTGCCCATTCTGCGACAGCGAGCGTCTGCAGAGACTTCGAAACTGGCGCAGCTGCGCGGTGATCGGTTTGATAGTCTGGCAGCATGGAGGACATCGAGCGACTCAAGGAGGACGCGCGGGC